>JAAETT010000024.1 GCA_024228115.1 bacterium | reverse complement strand
CCGGTCGAGCCGGGAGGGCGTTCGCCCTGGGTCAAGGACCTTTCGACCCGGAAGATCTGAATCGGAATCCGGAACGGCGGGCTGCGTCGCCCCCCGGCCAAATGATCAGATTTCTACGCTTCTGAGTGAGCGTCTACACCGCTCAATTCGTGAAGCCCTACGTCAAGAGCAACAAGAACGATCGCGCCGATGCGGAAGCGATTTGCGAGGCCATGAGTCGCCCCGGGATGCGCTTCGTGGCGATCAAGAGCATCTCCCAGCAAGATGGACAGGCCGCACATCGGATTCGCGAGACGGTGATCGGGCACCGTACGGCCAAGGCGAATCAGATCCGGGGCCTCGTCGGCGAGTATGGGCTGATCGCACCTGTGGGGATCCAGCAGTTGAGGCGCGCGTTGCCCAGGTGGCTCGAAGACGCCGAGAACGAGCTCACGGACGAGTTCAGGGCGCTCTTGTCCGATCTCGCGGAGGACCTGCGTCGATTGGACGATCGGATCGTTGGGCTGACCAAGTGGATCGGCGAATGCGTTCGGAAGGATCCGGTCGCCCAGAGGCTGATGCAGGTTCGTGGGATAGGCCCGCTGACAGCGAGCGCACTCTGCGGGGCACTGGGTGACGAAGCGAGCCGTGGCGAGCTCGAACACGAGCTTCTTCGGGATCTTCGGGTTGAAGGCGAAGTCGAAGGTGTCGAGCGAGCGGTTTGCATCGCGGAAGCGCGCGGTCTTGATGCGCCGAGCAAGCAAGCGATCTTGT
>JAAETT010000023.1 GCA_024228115.1 bacterium | reverse complement strand
GTTAGTGGGTTGAGGATCATGATATTTTGCAGGACCTGGGACCTCCCAGAATGTGGTGGTCCCAACACTACCCCCCCCCCTGGAGAACCGGAGGTTCAGTTTTAAGCACGCTGTTTGCTTGTCGTAGGCACGATTTTCCAGGTTGTGTTGATCGGGATGGCCATTTTGGAGGGTGTTCCATGTGTTGCAAGTCTGGAAAATATCTGTGGACCATAATTGGGGGTATATATGTGACTCCATTTTGGTTTTCATGACCCCTTGGTGACTTGTATGATATGTGTTTTGTTGATTTGCTTTGTTCTGTTTGATCAAGAAAGTGTTGTTTCTCCAGTGTTTCCCAAAGTCTTCCGTTTTGTATGTCCTCTGCCTGTTTGTATGCTTCATTTAGGAATTTGTCGTCTGTTTTTGTGAATTCGTAAGGCATTAATACTTGTTTTTGTACGAATTGGTATGGATTGCTTGTTGGTCGACCAGACCTTCCTGTATGGAACCAGTTTCCCATTTTGCGGATCCCAATTAAATTGGGGTTAATGTGGCTTGTGTTGCGTAGAAATTGTGATTCGTTTGGGTCTACAATTTGTGCTGGAATATGTTTATTACAATAGTTTTTTAACAGAACCATTGTACCTGGTTTGTAGGTGTTTTGTTCTGCTGGTTTTGGT
>JAAETT010000022.1 GCA_024228115.1 bacterium | reverse complement strand
GGTGAAGCAGGCGGAGTCGCGTCGAACACCGAGGCCTACTACTCCTTCGACTTCGGGAACGTGCACTTCGTCGCCCTCGACTCGAGTGAGAGCGATCGGTCGCCCGGTGGCGAAATGCTCTCATGGCTGACTGCAGATCTCGCCGCCAACCAGCAGGACTGGACGATCGCCTTCTTCCACCACCCGCCCTACAGCAAGGGCAGCCACGATTCCGATACCGAGACGCCACTCGTCGAGATGCGAACGAACGCTGTGCCCGTGCTGGAGGCCGGGGGCGTCGACCTGGTGCTGACAGGACACAGTCCTCCTACGAGCGGTCCATGCTGCTGGACGGCCACTACGGCGCCTCCACGACCTTTGCACCCAACATGGTGGTAGACGCGGGCGACGGCGACCCCTTCGGCGATGGTACCTACCTGAAGGGAAGCCTCGGCCCTTCGCCGCACCAGGGCACCGTCTTCATGGTTGCTGGCAGCGCCTCTTATGGTCAGCCTCCCGGAGCCGACCCCCTCGACCACCCCGCGATGATTCGCGCTCAGGCCGTGCTGGCTTCCGTGGTGATCACGGTTGATCGAGATTTGCTCGACGTGGAGACCCTCAGCAATACAGGCGGGCTGATCGATCGCTTCCGCATCCAGAAGCCCGCCCCGCCGAACGAGTGTTCGGACGGGTTGGACAATGACGCAGACGGTTGGACCGATTTCCCTGCCGATCCAGGCTGCGCCGCGTCCGGCTCTGCCCGCGAAAACCCCGCCTGCGACGACCAGGTCGACAACGACGGGGATGGGGGAGTGGACCTGGCGTCCGACCTGGGCTGCGAGACCGCCAGCTCCGGGAATGAGGCGCCGCAATGCCAGGATGGCATCGACAATGACGGCTTGTTCGGCCTCGACGCGGATGGAGGCGTATCGATCCACGGGCCGTGTTCACTCGGCACCTGCCCTGCTGGCGTCAGCGATCCCGATGGAGATGGCGTCCCGGACCCGGATCCCCAGTGTGCGTCCTTTTCGGACAACCGCGAAGCCGTGCCTGGCTCTTCCTGCGGTCTGGGGGCTGAACTGGTCCTGATCCTACCCTTGTTGCTGGCCGTTCGTTCCGCATGGAAGAATCGCAAGACGCCAGAGCTGACTCGCGGTTGAAGACCCCACGCTTGACCGGAGGATCGCATCCAGCGGAGCATGCGAATGTGGCGGGCTCCGGCGGTGTGATTCGCCTGGGTTCCGGCCAGCGACTGAGTGCTACCGCGGCTCCAGCCCACTCTCCCGGATCTTCAACAACAACGTCTTGCAGGAAACCCCGAGCAACCGGGCGGCCTGCTTCCGGTTCCAGCCCGTGTGGAAGAGCACCTGCTCGATCGTTTCCCGTTCCGCCTCCTGCGAGGCGCGCCGGCTCACGTCCCGGAGCGGCACGTCGCCGGCGGTCTCTTCGATTTCTTCGAGGAGCTCCAGGAAGTTGCGCGTCCTGCGAACCTGGCCCGCCTCACCCTGGACCAGATCTCGCAAGATCGGATCCTCGCTTCCGAGCACCACGATGCGCTTGATCCAGTTCTCCAGCTCTCGAATGTTGCCCGGGAAGGCGTAGCGGTCGATATGGGTCCGTAGGGCGGAGGAGAGTTCGGGGCGAGGCCGCTCGTAGTATGCGGCGTAGCGGTCGAGAAAGTGCTCGATCAGGCCGTCTAGTTCGTCTCGGCGGTCGCGCAGAGGAGGAATCCGGATGGCCACGACATTGAGCCGGAAGAAGAGATCCTCCCGGAATCCGCCGGTCCGGGCGAGCTCTTCGAGCGGACGATTGGTGGCGCTGATGACCCGTACATCGACCGAGATCTCCTCGTTGCCGCCGAGGCGGCTGAAGCTTCCGTCCTGGAGCACATGAAGCAGCTTGGCCTGGGCCGCGGGGCTCATCTCGCCGATTTCGTCGAGGAAGATCGTACCGCCGTCGGCCTGCTCGAACTTGCCCGCCCTCCGGCCGGTGGCGCCGGTGAACGCGCCCTTCTCGTAGCCGAAGAGTTCGCTCTCGAGGAGCGAACCGGGCAATGCGGCGCAATTCACCTTGACGAAGATCTGCTCGGCTCGCGAGGAGCTCTCGTGCACCTCTCGTGCAACGACTTCCTTGCCCACACCGCTCTCGCCCTGGATGAGCACGGTCACGTCCGTGTCGGCGATCTGCGCGATCAGTGCGCGAACCTCGGCCAGGCTGGCTCCCGCCCACAAGATGGGTTCCTTCGGCTCGGGCATGGTCCGCGGCGGACGGAAGAAGCAGGCGAGGACGCGCTCGAGATCCGCTTCATCGAAAGGCTTGTTCAGATAGTCGCTGGCTCCGAACTGCATGGCCTCGACGATCGTCGATGCCGTCCCAACGACGGAGAGCATCACGACCGGTAGCTCGGGGTGACGCTTCTTGATCTCCTTCAGCGTCACGAGACCATTCTGACCGGGCATCATCACATCCAGGATCACCAGATCCGGTGCCACTCCTGCATCGAGAAGTTCGAGGGCACTGCGTCCATCCTCGGCCGTATCCACGGCATAGCCTCGGCTCTCCAGCAGCGTCGTCAGGTAGCTGCGGATGCCCTCGGCATCATCGACGATGAAGATGCGGGGTGCCGTCACGACGCCACCGATGCAACGGGCAGGGTGAACGCGAACCGGCTTCCACCGCCCGGTGCATTGCCGACGCCGATACTGCCGCCATGGGCGGCGACGATGCGCCGGCAGATCGCAAGGCCGAGCCCCAGCCCGCCACTCCCCTGGTGCTCGGTGCGTCGAACGTAGGGTTCGAAGATGCGCTCCCTCTCCTCTTCGGGAACTCCGGGCCCCTCGTCGAGAACCGCCACTTCGACATAGGCAGGATCGCCTCCGAGCCGCTGGCAATGCACGCGCAGGGTTCCCCCGCGAGCACCGTACTTGAAGCCGTTCCCGATCAAGTTGACGAGGACCTGCTCGATCGACATCGGATCGAAGCAGGCCGTCTCAGCATCGGGCTCGACCCGCATCTCGAGCTTCTGATCGTTCTCGGCCACGAGCGGCGCAAGGAATGCGGCGACACCATCCAACAACGTGCGCAGCGAATTGCCTTCGAGATGGGGTGCGAACTCGCCGACCCGCAGGCGCTCCTTCTCGAGCAGGTTCGCCACGAACAGGTTGAGGCGACGACAACTCTTGCGGCTCTCCTCGAGGAAGTGGCGCTGCTCATCCGTCAGCGGACCCGCCTGCCCCGAGAGCAGCAGCTTGTTGAAGCCATCGATCACGGTGATGGGCGTGCGAAGCTCGTGACTCACGATGGTCAGAAGCTCGTCGCGCTGCTGGGACTCACGGATCAGGTGGAGACGCAGATCCTCCATCTCGCGCCGCACCCGGGCGAGCTCGTCGGCAGGGGCTTCGGTTGCCGCTAGCGGCCTGGCGACTGATGCTCGCCTTCCGTTCGAGATGGGGGGATCCTCCCGCGTCCCGGAGACCCGGGGGTGCGTGGTATGTTGCGAGACCCAGCCGGGCGGCCGGGTGCACCTCCTCTATCGCCGAGGCCGAGGATCAGCTTGACTCTGGCCTCTTTTTGGAGGGCTCGGAGGGATGGAACCTTGACTTCCCCGGGGGACCGGACAACCGGAGATGCAGCGAAGGGCGCCGCCAAGCGTATTCGCGCCCTCGTGGATGATCTGAACCACCACCTGGCCCTCTATCATGGCCAGGACGCCCCGGAGATCAGCGACGCGGAGTACGACCGGCGCTTTCGAGAGCTCCAGGAGCTCGAGGCTGCCCACCCCGGGGAGATCCCAGCGGATTCACCCACCCACAGGGTGGGGGCGCCGCCGGCCGAGGGCTTTGCCACGGTGCCGCACCGCGTGCCGATGCTCTCGCTCGACAACGCCATGGATGCGGACGAGATGCGGGCCTTCGAGGAGCGCATCCGGCGAGCCCTCGACCGCGAGGGTCCGGTCGCGTTTCTCGCCGAGCCCAAGCTCGATGGCGCAGGCGTCGAACTCGTCTACGAGGCCGGAGCCTTCTGCGTGGGTTCGACGCGCGGGGACGGGAGGACGGGCGAAGACGTGACGGCCAACCTGCGACAGCTCGGGAGCATCCCGATGCAGCTCGCAGGCGATCCGGCCGGCCATCCGGCGCGGCTCTCCGTGCGCGGCGAAATCGTGCTGCCCCGCGCCGCCTTTGCCCGCCTGAACGAAGACCGCATCGCCCGAGAGCTCGAGCCCTTCGTGAACCCCCGCAACGCGGCCGCGGGAGCACTCCGCATGCTCCACGATGTCGATCTCCTGCGTCTGCGTTCGCTCGAGTTCCGCGCCTATGCCGTGGCAGAAGGTCTTCCCGAAGGCCTCCAGCGTCAGGAGGAGGTGCTCGAGCAGTTGCGCGGCTTCGGCTTCCGGGTTTCACCGGAATGCCGAACCTGCCCGGACGTGGAGGCCGCGATCGCCACCCACGAGGCCTATCTGGAACTGCGCGACACGCTCCCGGTCGAAATCGATGGCACCGTCTTCAAGGTGGATGAACTCGCATTGCAGCGCGATCTGGGGGAACTGGCCCGGGTACCGCGCTGGGCCATTGCGTTCAAGTTCCCGGCCCAGCAGGAGACCACCCTCGTCGAGGACATCTTCGCGAGCGTCGGCCGCACGGGCGCACTGACGCCGGTCGCCAAACTCCGCCCGGTGTTCGTCGGCGGTGTCACGGTTTCCAATGCGTCGCTTCACAACCAGGACGAGGTCGAGCGAAAGGACGTACGCGTCGGCGACACGGTGGTGGTACAACGGGCTGGTGATGTGATCCCGCAGGTGGTGCAGGTCGTGCTCTCGAAGCGGCCAAAACGCACACGTCGCTATCGGCTACCGAAGAGCTGCCCGGTCTGCGGCAGCGAGGCCGTACGAAGCGAGGGAGAGGCCGTCACCCGCTGCCCCAACCCGGCCTGCCCGGCCAAACTGCGCAATCGCCTCCTGCATCTGGCCGGGCGCGGCGCACTGGACGTCGACGGCCTGGGTGAGAAGCTCGTCGAGCAGTTGCTCGAAGCGAACCTGGTGGGCCGGCCCTCGGACCTCTGGGCCCTCGGGCGTGAGGCATTGCTCGAACTCGACCGGATGGGCGAGAAATCCGTGGACAACCTGCTCGCCGGCCTGGAACGGGCCAAGCAGACGACTCTCGCCCGCTTCCTGATCGCCCTCGGCATTCCCGAAGTAGGCGGCGGTGTCGCCGAGCTGCTGGAGCGGCGCTTCGGAGATCTGGAGCCGCTGCTGGCCGCGAGCCGAGAGGAGATCGAGGCGATCGACGGAATCGGCCCCATCATCGCCGAAAAGGTGCAGGTGTACTTCAAGGAAGACGCCCACCTGGAAGAGATCGCCCGCTTGCGAGGGCACGGCGTCCGGTGGCCCACCGCGCCGCCCCAGGAAGACGCCGCTCCTCCCGAGGGCCCCCTCACCGACAAGACCTTCGTGCTCACCGGAACCCTGCAGGGCCTCTCCCGCCACGAGGCCAAGGCACGCATCGAGGCCGCTGGCGGAAAGGTCACCTCCGCCGTCTCCAAGAAGACCGACTACGTGGTCGCAGGCGAAGCGGCAGGCAGCAAGCTGAAGAAGGCCCAGGAGCTGGAAGTCACCATCCTCGACCGCGAAGGCCTCGAAGCCCTGCTCTCCTGAACCCAGCGAGGGGAAATTACCATTTTTACGACCGTCATCATTTTGGTCATTCGTCGATTGACCAAAATGATGGATGTCGTTAATATGGTCAAATGGCGCAACGGGGCCGAAGCCTGCGGGGACCCATCGAAGAGTTCGCCTTCGAGGCGGGCAAGATCGCCCTTCTCTCGGGCCCCCGACAATGCGGCAAGACGACCTTGGCCAAGATGCTGCTCTCCGGCCGCAGCGTAGGCGAGTACTGGAACTGGGATGATGTGCGCTTTCGTCGTCAATGGGTTCGGAATCCAACATCGACCCTGCCCAACACTCCCGGGAACATGAAGGAGGCGGCCCATCCGCTCGCTGTCTACGACGAAATCCACAAGGACCGCCGTTGGAAGCGAACCCTGAAGGGCATATTCGACACGATGGAGCACCCCTGTGATCTCCTCGTGACGGGCAGCGCGCGCCTCGATGTCTACAAGCCCGGGAGTGACAGCCTGCTCGGGCGCTACGTCCCCTTTCGCCTTCATCCGTTCTCGCTCCGCGAGATGCGAGATCGGAGCGTACTCGGCCCCGACGAGGCGATGGAGCGGCTCTTCGCAGCCAAGGGGCGCATCTCGAAGCAACGAGAATCGGACCTCTCCGACCTTCTCGAGTTTGGCCCATTCCCGGAACCCCTCTTCGCACAGGACAAGCGCCGAGCACGCATCTGGCGTCGAACACGAAACGAACTCCTCGTCCGCGAGGATCTCCGGGACTTGAGCCGGTTGCCCGAGCTCTCGCGGATCGAATTGCTCACGGCATTGCTGCCAGCCAAAGTCGGGAGCCTCTTGAGCATCCAGTCCCTGTGCGAGGATCTCGAGGTGGCCCATCCGACCGCCACACGCTGGCTCACCTACCTGAAGGCACTCTTCTACGTATTCGAAATCAAACCCTGGCACCGTGGCGTGGCGCGCTCCCTTCGCAAGACCGGCAAGCTCTACTTCTGGGACTATGGCGAAATCGCCGACAACGGAGCCCGCTTCGAAAACCTGGTGGCGAGCCATCTGCTAAAGGCTTGCGATTTCTGGACCCAGACAGGTGAGGGAGATTTCGCCCTCCATTTCCTTCGCGACAAGCAGAAGCGCGAGGTCGACTTTCTCATCGTCCGCGACGGACGTCCCTGGCTCCCCATCGAAGTCAAGACGAGCGACAGGACGCCGCACAAAGGCCTGTTCGCGTACCTGCGCGCCCTTGAACTCCGGCGTGGCCTTCAGATCGTGAGAAATCCCCACCACAGCACCCACGAGGCAGGCGAGCACCAGATCGTCGTGCTGGGGGCGGGACAGGCCCTCGCACACCTCGCGTAGAGGCTGCAACGGGGGGGGACGCTCCTGTTGCGTTCTGAAGGCTGCCGAATCACACTTGAACGGCGGGAGGCGATGGAATGGGCGGGGAAGACCGGATCTCGGTAGACCCCGAGGTGAGATGCGGGAAGCCCTGTATCAAGGGAACCCGCATCACCGTCTATGACGTACTCGAATACCTCGCCGGCGGAATGGCCGAGGATGAAATCCTGGGGGACTTTCCCGGCCTGAAGGCGGAGGATATTCGCGCCTGCCTGGCTTTTGCGGCGGCACGTGAACGACGCCTCGCCAGCCCTGCTGCGTGAAACTGTTGTTCGACGAGAACGTGAGCCCGAAGCTCGTGGGCTCCTCGAGTCCGAGAATCCCGAGAGCGCACACGTAGAAGATGTCGATCTCCGGGGCGCACCAGACTCCCGCATCTGGGAGCATGCCCGAGAGAACGGATTCACCATCGTGTCGAAGGACGACGACTTCCGGCAGCGGAGTTTCCTTCACGGAGCACCGCCGAAGGTTGTCTGGCTCCAAGTCGAAAACGCGGGAACGGAAGCGATCGCTGAGCTGCTGCGAAGACAAGCATCGCAGCTTCGCCGGTTCGAGTCCGAGGAGGACTCGGTGTTGGCGATCACGAGAAACCGTAGAAATCTGATCATCTAGCCGTGGTCGCGCGCGAGTGCTGGTTTCTCGTCAGAACGGCGAATCGGTGTCGGTCGGATCGGTGTCGAGTTCGCGATCGAGAGCCGCGAGGTAGTGT
>JAAETT010000021.1 GCA_024228115.1 bacterium | reverse complement strand
TACCGCTTCTTCGACATACGGGCCCCATGAATCGGCCCGCGACACGGCGAGAACCGATTGGCTGCGGGGGACGCAGTGCTTAGCATGACAACACTTCCGCCTTTGGTCGATACAAGGGACTAGTGCCGTGGTTCGATCCATCTTGACGGTGGTGCCATCCCGAGATCGCCCCACAGCAGGACTCGTCGTGTCGCTGGTCAACCCGCGGGGGAGCGCAGGATGGTAGGACCACCTGAATTGGCCGATACAAGGGACTCTGCCTCCCCTCTCCCGGAGACGGTGGGTCCATCCAGAACGCTGTCAAGCTTACCTGGACGGAATGGGACTTGTCTCCTCGAGCGACACCCATCCTTACGGCTCGTGGCGAGGTGGGTGAAGACGTGGACAAGGGCGCCAACGGCCAATGAGCCCCCCATTCGGCGGGCGCGACTGGGGCCACGAGGGACATCCGGAGCGGGAGCGGCGACTTTCGGGCTCGCTTGGCGAGACCTGGCAGGGTACGGCCCTTGCAGGCTCATGGGCACCATGAGCCACGACCCTGAAAGCCTCTCCCGCGGCGTCAAGCTGCTGCACGATCCGCTTCGCAACAAGGGCACGGCCTTCAGCCAAGCGGAGCGCGACGCCCTCGGCCTGCGCGGGCTCCTGCCGCCGCGGGCGTCGGACCTGCCCACCCAGGTCGCACGGGTACTCGAGAACACTCGAAGCAAGTCCAATGATCTCGAGCGCTACCTCTACCTGATCGCCCTTCAGGATCGCAACGAGACGCTCTTCTACCGGGTGGTCGTGGACCACCTCGAGGAATTGATGCCGATCCTCTACACGCCCACGGTCGGCCGCGCTTGTCTCGAGTACGGCCACATCTTCCGCCGCCCGCGCGGCTTGTTCGTCTCAGCAAACGATCTCGGGCGCGTCGCGGAGGTGCTCCGCAACTGGCCCCACGAGGACGTACGCATCATCGTCGTCACCGATGGCGGGCGAATCCTCGGGCTCGGAGATCTCGGCGTAGACGGCATGGGCATTCCGGTCGGAAAGCTCGCGCTCTACACCGCCTGCGCAGGAATCCGCCCGGAGCAATGCCTCCCCATCACGCTGGATGTCGGCACGGAGAGCGAGGCGCGACGCTGCGATCCTCTCTACCTCGGATTGCAGCAGAAACGGCTCGAAGGTGAAGCATACGACGCGTTGGTCGATGAGTTCGTGGATGCCGTGCGCGAGGTGTTTCCCGACGCCGTCCTCCAGCTCGAGGACTTCGCCAACCGCAACGCCTTCCGCCTGCTCGAGAGATATCGGCACCTGATGCCGTGTTTCGACGACGACATCCAAGGCACCGGGGCGGTGGCCCTCGCGGGCGTCCAGGCGGCCATGCGCCTGACCGGAGGGAAACTGAAGGACCAGACCTTCGTCTTCCTCGGTGCCGGCGAAGCGGGGATCGGCATCGCCAGCATGATCGTCGCGGCCATGCAGGCCGAGGGGCTCACCGAAGCAGAGGCGCGGCGGCGCTGCTGGCTGGTCGACTCGAAGGGCCTGGTCGTTCGGGAGCGTGACGACCTGGCGGACCACAAGCTCCCCTACGCCCACGACCATGCTCCGTTGCCCGATCTCCTCTCGGCCATCGAGGAGCTACAGCCCACCGCTCTGATCGGCGTCTCCGGCGCCCCGGAGACCTTCCAGAAACGCATCGTCGAAACCATGGCCCGCCTGAACGAGCGGCCCATCGTCTTCGCGCTCTCCAATCCGACGGCCAAGGCCGAATGTACAGCCGAGCAGGCCATCGCCTGGACGGGCGGTCGCGCGATCTTTGCGAGCGGAAGTCCGTTCCCGCCCGTCGAATGGGAGGGCCGTCGCATCGTCCCAGGCCAGGGCAACAACGCCTATGTCTTCCCGGGTGTCGGACTCGGCGCCATTGCTTGCGGTGCACGGCAGGTGACGGACGAGATGTTCTTCGAGGCTGCGAGCTGCCTGGCTGCCGAGGTCCACGACGAGGATCTCGCGCTCGCCCGCGTCTATCCCCCATTCTCGCGTATTCGTGAAGTGTCCTTGTCGATTGCCGTCGCAGTCGCCGAGGTTGCCTGGATGCGCGGGCTCGCGCGAGTAGAGCGTCCCGCCGACCCGACTGCGTACATCCGCCAGCGGATGTACGAGCCGAACTACACGAGCTACCTATGAAGGAGCCGGGTTGACCGTCCCGCGCCATCGCCGAAAGCCCGCACGCGCCCTCGGTGACGGCCGTCGCCCAGTCGGCATCGTCGCCCTGGGCTTGTAACGGTCGCCCGGTCCTCGTCGAACTCGACCCGGAAACGCGGGACGTGAGGTCGTCGTCCCCTGCCCTCGTCCGCCGGATGGTAGGGGAATCGACTAGCTCGTATCGGACCATATGAGCTGGACGCTCTGCATTCGCGCGACTCGGGAGCACTTCATGCATGTCCGGCCGTGCGGCGAGAGGGCAACGATCTAGCCCGTAAGGTCGCGTTTCGCGGAGAACTCCCTCGGGTATGGATCCCGAGCGTTGGCGTCTGGCCTACAAGAGGATGAAGAGATTGGGGATCGAGTGAAGGCCGAAACACGCGCTTCGCACAATCCCGCGTGCGACGCCCCGTAGTTCCCGATCGCTCATCTCGGGGTCCCTGGGCACGACGATGGGCTGCGGGACGTACCCCGGCGAATCACAGAACACCTCGATACGGCTCACCCTGCGGCGTGAGCCTCCAGAATCTCACGAAAGCGGAGCATGCGTTCGTCGTCGGGAGGCAGGATTCGTTCGAGCCAGCCGGTCGCGTAGTCGGCATCGAAGTTCGGAGCCTGGACGAAGACCATTTCCCGCAGGTCACGCCAGTCCTTGTCTCGGGCGAATAGCGTCTTGAAGATCGCGAGATCCTCGGCGCTGAGGATGGCGATCTGTTCGGAGCCGAACGGAACGCTGCGCTTCCTGGCAACGCATGCGTCGTGCAGCTCATTGTACGAGAAGAAGAGATCGACGGGCGTATCGTCCCAGTACATGCGGAGCTGTTCATCTCGTTCGAGCACGCTGCGCATCTCGGCCGTGGGCGGCGCAACGCCCAACGGTTGCAGCGCGGCCAGGACGCGGTCGAACTCGCTCGTGGGCAGAAACAAGTTGATGTCGATGTCTCTCGTACCGCGCGGGGTCGCGTGGTAGGCCAGAGCGATCGCTCCGCCGAACGCGTGGGGAATCTCTGCAGCCACGAGAGCTCGCGCGAGCGCGACGACCTTCTCATCGAGAAGTATCACGACGCCCGGCGTTCCGGCTGGACTTCGAATCGGGGAAAGCGCTCCTGCTCCGGTTCGCGGACGGGATCCCGCGAACGGGCGATCGTGTCGTAGAGCCGCAGCACGTCGCGCAGTGCGTGGCCGCGCTCGTGGTCGCTGGCCCCCAGCCACTCCACGGCGTCCGCTAGTTCGTCTGGCACCGCCGCGGCGGCGTGTTCTTCGAGCTGCTCGCGCAGCAGCGTCACGATGGCGGGATCGAGCCCGTCTGCCTTGCGCAACCGCGAAAGGAGATGCCGCGCAGCGGCGCCGGCGGAGGACCGTTCGATCGGGACGCCGCGCTCTCTTGCGCGCGCCAGGAGTCGCTCCCGGTCGATCGGACGGGTGGCGGCTGCCTCGGCCCGGTCGAGATCTCGAGGGGTGAGGGCGCCCTTGAAACTCGTGAGCATTCGGGAACGAGGCCCTTTCGCAGTGTTGTGGGCCTCACGCACTTCCACGCGGCCTCCCTTTCGCACGACCAGATACGCCATCGTCACACCAGCTTAACAAATTAGTGACATACAGACACTAACATCCCCGCGGGGGCTGATACAGGCAGAGCGAGCTCGCACGCAACTTCCAATGATCGATCGATCCGAACCCTCCCGCCCCGGACTCAGGCACCCACATTCCTGCTTCTGCTCTGCCAAACGGATTGGGGATCGAGAAAGTCACGATCTACCCGCATCAACCGTTTGCTCCGTCACGGCGCGCCATCCGGCTTCGATGGCGCCGTCCATATAGGGCATTGCATGGGAGTCCGAGTTTGCGATCGAGATGCGCCCGAACCTGGCCCAATGGGCCTCCAAGTAGCGACGGACCCTCGGTCTCCCCCGGGGGACTCATCAAGTCATCCCCTTATCGGGCATGGAACCACTGTTGGAATTCCTCTGCCTATCCGCCGGTGACTACAGCAAGCAGACATCGGCAATAGCGACGATCTACAGCAACACTGACCCGAGCTGTTGCCCAGAGGGCAAGAGTGTCGTGGCCACCATGGTGCTGGCCACACCCGACAAGTTCGATGAGGCGCCCGGCGAAGGGCGGCATCGCGGTCGGGCTTACAAGGCGATGAAAGAGAAGCTCATGCCTCAGCTCCTCTCGAAGATGGGGCGCGCACTCGGCATCGACGATATCGAGTCACACGCCGAGGTACTCGAGCTCTCCACGCCGGTGACGATCGAGCGCTTTACCGAGAATCGCGGTGGTGCCTATGTGGGTTGGCGCTACTCGGCCGATCAGGCAGGAGCCCCGATCCCGCAGCAATCCTCGATCGAGAATCTCCTGCTCTGCGGTCACTGGGTTGCACCCGGTGGAGGCGTAAGCATCGTGATCGCTGGCGGATTGAACGCAGCCATATTCGCAGAGGCCTACCTGAACGATTCGGATTGAGTTCGGCTGAGTGCAGCCAGCCGAAACCACCGCCCGCACCACGCATGACTGAAGTGTCCGAATCCGCGGGCGGGAAAGAGCCGTCCCGAGAGAATCGATGGCGCTAACCTGTCACCTCTCTCTGGCGGAGTGATCGCGGTGACCCTGGACGACCTGCTTTCACCACTGAACGGCATCATCATGGCGTTGCTGCGGTCGCGGCTTCACTTCGTCGCATCGAAGAATTTGATGATCGTCGGCTGGTCGGGCCGCAAGACGGGCCGGACGTTCTCGATCCCCGTGGGTTATCAGCTGGACGGCGACGCCGTGATCGTTCTGATCTCGAAGCGCGATGACAAGCGCTGGTGGAAGAACTTCCAATCACCCTGGCCTGCTGATCTCCAGATCCGGGGCAAACTGCGGAGCACGATGGGAGAAGTGGTCCCGGTCGGTACACCCGAATTCTTCGAGCATTGCGAGCGAACCCTGCAGCGCTTTCCCTCGATGGGCAGCCAGTTCGGCGGCTTTCGCTACGACCCTGCATCAGGCCTCGACGACGAGCAACGCAAGGTCCTCTGCGAGCACGTGGGTGCGGTGCGATTCGAGTTCGTCGGCTGAGCCCCGCAATCCACCCTGCGAAACGGGGTGAAGCGGCTCGGAGCCGAAGACCCGAGAACCATCTTCGAAGCCTGCACTGGTTCGGAGAAGCTTGCATCGCCCCGTGAGTCTGCGCGATAGTCGCCACCGCATGCCGGAACTTCCCGATCACCCGCACGTTCAGACGATCCTCCGATACTACGAGGGGTGCAACACCGCGGACGCTGCGCTGATGCGCTCGACATTTTCCGAAGCTGTCGTCCACTACTACGTCGACCATGCACCGGTGCGCGGACGTGACGGGCTCGCAAACTACTGGGCCAAGGTGGGACCCAAAACGCACGCACACTGGAGCTGTGACCACGCGATCGTCTCGGGTGACGAGGTGGTCATCGAGTGGATGTTGGCGATCACGAGAAACCGTAGAAATCTGATCATCTAGCCGTGGTCGCGCGCGAGTGCTGGTTTCTCGTCAGAACGGCGAATCGGTGTCGGTCGGATCGGTGTCGAGTTCGCGATCGAGAGCCGCGAGGTAGTGTC
>JAAETT010000020.1 GCA_024228115.1 bacterium | reverse complement strand
TACCGCTTCTTCGACATACGGGCCCCATGAATCGGCCCGCGACACGGCGAGAACCGATTGGCTGCGGGGGACGCAGTGCTTAGCATGACAACACTTCCGCCTTTGGTCGATACAAGGGACTAGTGCCGTGGTTCGATCCATTTTGACGGTGGTGCCATCCCGAGATCGCCCCACAGCAGGACTCGTCGTGTCGCTGGTCAACCCGCGGGGGAGCGCAGGATGGTAGGACCACCTGAATTGGCCGATACAAGGGACTAGCCTTCTGCGATCTCTCGCGCCCAGCGGTAATCGGCTTTTCCGCTCGGGGCGCGGACGATGTGATCGATGAAGACGATGACTCTCGGGAGCTTGTAGCGGGCCAGATGCGCCTCGCAGGCGGCTCGCAGCTCGTCCTCTCCGGCGGATCGGCCCTCGCGCAACTGAACGACCGCCGCCACCTGCTGCCCGAACCGCTCGTGCGGAATGCCCGCGACCACGGCATCGAAGACCGCCGGGTGATGCTTCAGCGCTTGCTCGACTTCCTCGGCGAAGATCTTCTCACCGCCGGAATTGATCGTGACGGAATCGCGCCCGAGAAGCTTCAGGCTGCCGTCGGCGCTGGCAATGCAGCGATCTCCGGGCACCGCATAGCGAATGCCGTCGATCGTCGGAAACGTTCGGCCGGTCTTCTCCTCATCCTTGTAGTAACCGAGCGGAGCTGGTCCGCTCCGGGCAAGCCATCCGGTCTGCCCGGAGCCCGGCGCGAGGATCGCCGTCAACCCTTCGTCGAGGACGATGTTTCCGGCTTCGAGGTCGAAATCGCCGGTCGTCGCCTTGGCTCCGGGGCGTGAGATCTGGGTGCCCTGATGACCGCTCTCGGACGAGCCGAGCACATCGAGGATCCGGACCTGAGGAATCGCCTCGAGCAGCTCGTTCTTCGTGCTGGCGGTCAGGATCGCGCCGCCCGAAGTGATCGTCCGCAGACTCGATACGTCGTACTCGCCCTTCGCCAGACCATCGAGCAGCGGTCGCGCGAAAGCGTCGCCCACGATCGTCATCGCCGTGACCCTCTCCCGCTCGACCGTGCGCCAGATGTCATCGGCATCGAGAGAGCGCGGATTCGATTGCACGACGACGCAGGCACCGACATGCCACATGGTGAGCGCGCCCCAATGCGCGGCGCCATGCATGAAGGGTGGTGTGGGGAGCGAGCGGACACTGCTGCCCTGCTTCGCGCGCGCCACCAGGGCAGCCTGGGTGGGCTCTACCCGAGGCGGCATCAATGCGGCCTCGATGATCTCTTCCTGGCGCCAGAGCACGCCTTTGGGCATGCCAGTCGTTCCACCGGTGTAGAGGATGTAGAGGTCGTCCGGCGTGAGGCCTACTGGAGGCGCAGGCTCGGCCGCAGCAAGCGCCTCTTCGTAGTCCAGCGCGCCCTCCAGGGATTGCCCGGAATCATCCGCGACCTGCAGCCATAGCCTCACCTGGGGCAACCGATCACGGAGTTTTTCGATCAGCGGTGCAAAACAGGCGTGGAAGATCACCGCCTTCGCGTCTGCGTTGTCGAAGAGGTAGAGGAGTTCTTCCTCGACGTAGCGGTAGTTGACGTTGAAGGGCGCGCAGCGGGCCTTCAACGCGCCGATCATCCCTTCCAGGTACTCGTTGCCGTTGTACAGGTAGAGGGCGATGTGACCTTGACCGCTCTCCCAGTTCTCCAGCCCGTCGCGCTCCTGATGGCAACCGAGGCCAGCTTCTTTCAGCACAGCCGCAAGTCGCCGCGTCCGATCCGTCACCTGCTGCCAGGTGAAGCGACGATCCCCGAATACGAGGCACTCCCGGTCCGGAATCTCTGCAGCAATGGCTTCGTGAATGGCGGCCAGGTTCAACACGTTAGGTCTTCTCTTTCTGGTCGTTGCTCACAGGCATCGACGGTCGGGCTCGGGGCCTCGCCGGAGGCCTGGATACCCCGAGGGGTCGGGCCTGTCAAACTTCCCTACCTTGGCCGGCGATGGAGTACCGCGACATCGAGTTCCAGGTTCGGGACGGCGTAGCCACCGTGACGCTGAACCGCCCCGACCACCTCAACACGTTCACGGGCAAGAGGGGCGAGGAACTCGAACACGCCTACCGACGCTGTGATGAGGACGACGACATTCGCGCCGTCATCCTCACCGGTGCTGGCCGCGCCTTCTGCGCGGGCGCCGACATGAATGAAGCCGCAAACAGTTTTGAAAGCCAGGAGGGCAACGAGGCCTTCAGTGCCGCGGCCGTCGCCTTCCCCGCCTTCCGGATTCGCAAGCTCGTCATCGCCGCGGTGAATGGGCACGCCATCGGTCTGGGTCTCACGCTGGCCCTGCAGGCCGATCTGCGCTTCTTCGCGAAGGAGGCCAAATATGGCGTCGTGCAGGTCCGCCGCGGCGTCATGCCCGACGCCTACGCCCACTGGACGCTCCCGCGACTGGTCGGCATGGCCCGTGCTGCCGAGATCCTGCTGACCGGCAAGACCTTCCGCGGCGACGAAATCGAGCGCCTCGGAATCGCCTCCCGCGTGCTGCCCTCGGCCGAAGTCCTGGCCGCAGCGCAGGAACTGGCACGAGACGTCGCCACGAATGCTGCTCCGCTCTCCGTCGCCGTCAGCAAACGCCTCCTCTGGCAGAGCCTCGAACTCAGCCCCGAAGACGTCGAACAACAGGAGACCGCCCTGCATCACGTCCTTTTGGGCGGCCCCGACGCCCTGGAGGGCCCCATCGCCTTCATGCAGAAACGCTCCCCCAACTGGAAACAACGCATCTCCAAGGACTGGCCAGAAAGTCAATGAGCGGGGACGGGGTTTACAATTGACTTGTTTCGGACGGGCTCTGCCCGTCCGAAACAAGTCAATTGTAAACCCCGTCCCCGCTGGTTGAGTCAGGAGAGGCGGAGGAGGGCTTCGACGGCTTCTGTGGTGGCTTCAACGGGGTCGAATGATTCGTCGGGGTGCCAGCTGCCGTCGTCTTGCTGTGCTGTGATCAAGGCCGTGACCAGCTCGTGAGCTTCGAGGTTTGCACCGGGGAGCGCTCGGACACCGGCTCGAAGGAAGACTCTCGCCGTGGCCAGGGGCGTGAACAGCTGACTGCGATATCCGTACTCCAACTCCTTCCCGCACCACTGGAGCACCTCATCGGCTATCTCGGATTGCACCTGGGTCAGCAGGCGGGAGTACGCGAGGATCGGTGCGTAGTTCGGACCTTTCACCCGATCGACGCTCCAGTGCGTAGCGAGAAACCCCTCCGCCGCCGACAGGACCGATTGTCGCGCGAACGGCGTCCCGGCGAGAAGCCCACCGATCCTTCCGGTCCATTCAATCCGCTCGGACAGATCGGCGTCGCCCGGAAGCGCCCATCCGCCGTCGTCCCCCTGAAGCCCGCAGAGAAACACGCAAGCGCGCTCGGGAACAGGGTGATCACCGAGGCCTAGTGTCTCCAACCGGCCGAGGGCTTTCGCGGTCGAGGCAAGATCCGCCTCGCCCCCTGGCCCATCCATGGCTGCGATCGCCCCGCGCGCGTCCTGGAGCGCCTCCAGGCTGCCCAGGAGCTCCGCGGCCAGCTGCTCCTGAAGCATCGTGTCCAGAAAAAGGAGGTCGAGGCGAGAACCCTGTTTCTCGACGAACGCATGGGCTCGGCCAACACAGATCTCCAGACTCATCCGATCGCCTCGAGCCAGAGACCCGTCAGGTAGCGGCCTTCAGGATGGTCGAGTGCCACCGGGTGATCCGGCGGCGCGCCCAACTCACCCAGCACCCGCACGGGTCGCTCCGCATCCAGCGACGCGCCAAACACGATCTTCCGGAACAGGTCGGGCCCGACATGATGTGAACAGGCGAAAACGAGGAGCTGTGCTCCCGGCGACGCACAGCGAAGGCCGTGCATCACCAGATCCTTGTAGCCCCGGCTCGCCTTCTTGACGTCGTTCTTGCGACGGGCCAGGGGCGGAGGATCGATCACCAGCAGGTCGAAACCCGGTTCGGCGGCGCGCAGGAAACGAAACGCGTCGCCCTTGACCCAGTCCACGTCCGCCCCGCTCGCTTCGCCAAGCGTGAGTGCCTGCTTCGAGCCATCCACCGCAACGACCGATTGGGCTCCGGCGTTGGCCGCCGCCAGGGCGAAGCCACCGCTGTAGCAGAACAGGTCGAGCACCCGCCGGCCCGGCGCCAGACGTTCGACCAGGCTGCGGGCTTCCCGCTGGTCGAGATAGAAACCGGTCTTCTGCCCGTTCACCACGTCGGCCAGGTAGGATCGGCCGCGCTCGGAGATGGCAATCGGCGCCTTGGGCGCCTCGCCACGGAGCGGGCCTTCCTGGACGGCCTCACCTTCTCGCCGAAGCGCCGCGGCATCCCCGCGCTCGTAGACACAGGCCACGCCGGCGGCCTCGGCGAGGGCGTCGGCCAATGCTTCCCTCCGCCGTGCCATCCCGGCAGTCCCCACCCGGAGGACGACCGTGTCGCCGTAGCGATCGGCGACCAGCCCGGGCAACCCGTCGCCCTCGGCGTGCACCAGGCGCATGGCATCGCAACCCTCGAGAGACGAGTCGGCGCGACGGCGTTCCACGGCAGCCTTGATCCGGGCGGCTAGCAGCTCCTCTCCTTGGCTTTCCTTGCCCAGTTCGAGCAGGCGCACGCGAATCTGGGACTGCGGGGAGTAGTGACCATGACCAAGGACCTCCCCCTCGGCCGAGAGCACCCGCACCAGATCTCCGGGCTCGGGGGACCCATCGACCCCGGCGACGGCTCCAGAGAGCACCCAGGGGTGCCTACGACGAAGGGACCGATCGCGACTCGAATGCAGGAGGATGTCAGCCATGGGCAGCGGAGGGTAGCGGCCCGATAGAGCTAGACTCGCCCGCCATGCCTGGCCCCGATTCCGACACGACCCCCAAGCCCAACCGACTGGGGAACGAGACCAGTGCCTACCTCCGGCAGCATATGCACAACCCGGTCGATTGGTGGCCCTGGTGCGATGAGGCCCTGAGCCTGGCCCGCCGGGAAGACAAGCCTCTGCTGGTGTCGATCGGCTATAGCGCGTGCCACTGGTGCCACGTGATGGAACGGGAATCCTTCGAGGACCCTGTCACGGCCGAACGGATGAACGAAGCCTTCGTCCCCATCAAGGTCGACCGGGAGGAGCGGCCGGACATCGACCAGATCTACATGGACACGATCATGCGCCTTCAGGGGCAAGGGGGCTGGCCCCTCACGGTCTTCTGCAAGCCCAACGGCGAGCCCTTCTACGCCGGCACGTACTTCCCGCCCGAGCCGCGTCACGGTCTGCCGTCGTTTCGGCAGCTGCTCGAATCGATGGCCCTGGCCTGGGCGGAAAAACGCGACCAGATCGATGGGGCCACCGAGCGCATCCTCGCAGCCCTCCGAGAACGCGCCCAGGGCGATGCGGTGGAAATTCCCGGAGCCGCCCAACTCGTGCGAACCGCCCGCAGCATGGTTCAGGCGGGCGACGACGAACACGGTGGATTCGGCGATGCCCCGAAGTTCCCGACGCCCCCCCGCCTCGAATTCATCCTCGCGGCCGAATCCCGGCTGGGAGAGGACGCGGCAGACGCCCGCGATTTCCTGCGTCTGACCTGCGAGGAAATGGCCCACCGCGGTTTGTACGACCAGCTCGGCGGCGGCTTCCACCGCTACTGCGTCGATGCCCATTGGGGCGTCCCTCACTTCGAGAAGATGCTCTACGACCAGGGCCAGCTCGTGCGGGTCTACGCCGACCTCTGGCGACGCACCGGTTGCAGTGATGACAAGCTGACCTGGCCCATCCTGGAAACCGCCGACTGGCTCGAGCGCGAGATGCGCGCCGAGGATGGCGGCTGGTACGCCAGCCAGGATGCAGACAGCGAGGGCGTGGAAGGCAAGTTCTACGTCTGGCGCCCCGAGCAGATTCGGGACGCTCTTCCGCGGGATCGCGCCGAAGCATTCTGTCGCCACTACGCGGTGACCGAAGCCGGGAACTTCGAAGGCCAGAACGTGCTCTGGGATACACGCCGAGGCGCCCGGACCGAGCTTGCCGAGGAGCGCGCCACCCTGCGACGCATTCGCGAGGGCCGGATCCGCCCCGCGACCGACCCCAAACGCGTCACGGCATGGAACGCGCTCACCGCCAGCGGTCTGGCCTACGCAGGCAGTGTGCTAGGCAAACCCGCATTGGTGGAGGCAGCCACCGAAACCGTGGACTTCCTCCTCACCCGGACCCGCGACGAGGAGGGTCGGCTGCTGCGGATCTTCGCCGAAGGCATCGCGAAGGTTCCGGCCTTCCTGGATGACAGTGCCGCTTTGCTCGCAGCCTGTCTCGATGTGTATCGGGCCGGTGCAGGCGATCGGTTCCTCGAGGCCGGTCTGGCCGAAGCGGATGAGATCGTGGCTCGCTTCTTCGATCCGGACGAGGGCGATCTCTTCCTCACCCCCTCGGACGGCGAGCCGCTTCCTCATCGACCGCGTTCGGACCCGGATGGCGCCACACCCCATAGCACCGGGCTGGCTGTTCTCGGGCTGCTTCGGGCCGCATCCCTCTCCGGGCGGGCTTCCCTTCGAACCACAGCAGAACAGATTCTGCGCGGCCACGCCTTCGCGATGGAGAAGGATCCTGCGGCCTTCCCGACGCTGCTGCGTGCAGCCAGCTGGGCGGAGCAAGATCTTTCCTGTGCGGTCATCGTGGCTTCCGGAGATGCTCCCGGTACGGCAGCCCTGGCCTCCGCGGCGCGGCGAAGCCTGGAGCCCGACGAGAGCGTTGTGCTCATTGCGGGTGCCTACGTTCCGGGGCTCGACACCGCATGGGCGCAAGGCCGGGGCGCCGTGGACGGTCGCCCGACCGCCTACGTCTGCCGTGGGCGCACTTGTTCCCTTCCCATCACGGAGCCCGCCGACCTCGTCTCTGCGAGGCTGAAGACGCCACGATGAACGATCTGACGGCGGCCTTTTCCACGGCTTTGCACCTCATCCTGAGCCTGGACCCGGATCTCGTCGAGATCATCCAGCTTTCGCTGCAGGTGAGCGGGACGGCGGTCATTCTCGCGGCCCTGGTCGGCCTCCCTCTCGGGGCGGCGATCGGAGTACTGCGTTTCCGTGGACGCCGCGCGCTCGTCGTGTTGTTGAACGCATCGATGGGGCTTCCGCCGGTCGTGGTTGGCCTGCTCGTCTATCTGATGCTCTCGCGCTCCGGACCGCTGGGTTGGTTGGGCCTCTTGTTCACGCCCGGCGCCATGGTCATCGCACAGACGTTGTTGGTCACGCCGATCGTCGCCGCGCTCACGCGTCAGGCGATCGAAGATCTCTCGGAAGAATATGACGAGCCGCTCCGCTCCCTCGGTGCGAATTTTCCGCAGCGGGTCGCCACCCTGCTCTACGAGGGTCGTCTCTCCCTGGCCACCACCCTCCTCGCCGGCTTCGGCCGAGCGATCGCCGAGGTCGGGGCGGTCATCATCGTCGGCGGCAACATCGCCCATGTGACACGCGTGATGACGACCGCCATCGCCCTCGAAACCAGTCGCGGTGATCTTCCCTTGGCACTCGGACTCGGCCTGGTGCTGGTCGGCATCGCAATCGTGGTGAATGGCTGTGCTCAGTGGATGCAGGAGATTGCGCGCCGTGCGGCAGCCTGATCCCCAAGCCGGCGCGGTGCAACCCGACCACCAATCGGTTGGGGCGCAGCCTGATCGCCGATCCACCGGGGCGCGGCCTGATCGGCTGCGCATCCTCCCGCTTCGGCTCGAAGCCGTGGTGCTCGAGCGGGGCGGCGCCCGGTTGCTCGACGAACTCAGCTTCCGGCTCGAACGAGGCCCCTGCAGCGTGATCCTCGGACCGAATGGCGCGGGGAAGACATTGGCATTGCGGGTCTGCAACGGCCTGCTTCCACCGGACGCTGGCCGCGTGGTCTGGGACGGGCCCGATGCCCAACAGGCCGCCCGCGGCCGGGCCCTGGTATTCCAACGCCCGATGCTGCTGCGACGCTCCGCCTGGGCCAACGTGGATTTCGCCCTGCGTTTGCGGCGGGTACCGAAACCCGAGCGTTCCGATCGCGTCGAAACCGTGCTGAGAGAAACCCGCCTGCTACCGCTTGCAGATCGGCCCGCGCGCCAGCTCTCGGGCGGCGAGCAGCAACGCCTCGCCTTGGCACGGGCCTGGGCCATGGACCCGAGCGTGCTCTTCCTCGACGAGCCCGCCGCCGCTCTCGATCCCGGCTCGACGCGCGCGTTGGAAGAAGCCATTTCCGCGGTCCGCGCCAGCGGCACGAAGATCGTGATGACGACCCACGACCTCGCCCAGGCGGAGCGCATGGCCGACGAGATCCTCTTCTTGCATCGAGGTCGGCTGCTCGAGCAGACTCCCGCGGCGGATTTCTTCGACGCCCCCACGACCGACGAAGCCCGTGCCTTCTTGAAGGGAGAGGTGCTTTGATCCGCGCGCCTCTGCTCGGGCTCCTGGTACTGGTGCTCGCACTCGCACCCTCGCAAGCTATCTCGCTCGAGCGCCCCTACGTCGTGTTGGCCGCCGGAACCACCACGCGAGATTCCGGCCTGCTCGCCCAGATCCTGCCTCTCTTCGAAGCCCGGAGTGGTCTGACGGTTCGCGTGATCGGCGTCGGCACCGGCCGGGCAATCGAATTGGCCAGACGCGGCGACGTCGATGCGCTGCTGGTTCACGACCCGGCGGCGGAAGAAGCCCTCCTCCGCGAAGGAATCGCCTCGTTGCGGCGAAAGGTCATGGAGAACGACTTCTTGTTGGTCGGTCCGGCAGAGGATCCGGCGGGAGCGCGTCTTGCCGATGACGCTCCGGCCGCTCTCGCCAGGGTGGCGCAGGTCCGGGAGCTCTTCCTCTCCCGAGGCGACGGCAGCGGCACCCACAAGCGAGAACTCGCTCTGTGGAAAGCGGCCGGCACCGCCCCGGCGGGAAGCTGGTACCGAGAGACGGGCTCGGGGATGGGCGCCACCCTGAACACCGCCTCCCAGCTCGGCGCCTATACCCTGGTCGACCGCGCAACCTGGCTCTTCTTCCGCAACCGCGGTGCGCTGACGATCCTGAGTGACGGTGACGTCCGTATGCGAAACCTCTATTCGGTGCTACTCGTCAGCCGCGCCGCCCACGCCCATGTGCGATCGCGAGCTCAGGAATTCGCCGACTGGCTCGTCTCGAAGGAAGCCCAGACGGCCATTCGCGCCTACACCATCGACGGACAGATCCTGTTCCATCCCGCGGCGGAGCCGCAGTCCGAGGAGAGCCCCTGATGCCCAGCTACGACGAAGCCATTGCCCAACTCACGGGCCCCGGAGGCCCCTTCGCCGTCACCGATGCCGAGGTCAGGGGAGAGAAGCTGAAGGTCTTCGAGCGCACTCCGCCTTCGCTTCGCGCGCTCTTCGACACCGCTCGTGGCCACGGAGACAATCTCTTCCTCGTCTACGAAGACGAGCGCTGGAGCTTCGCGCGAGTGATGGAGCACGTGGACGCCCTCGGCGCCCTGCTCGTCGATCACTACGGGATCGAACCGGGCGACCGGGTCGCCGTCGCCATGCGGAACTACCCCGAGTGGATCGTGGCTTTCGCTGCCATCACTTCGGTTGGCGCGGTATCCGTATCGATGAACGCATGGTGGACGCCCGACGAGATGGCGTACGGCCTCGAAGACTGCGGCGCGAAGCTGTTGATCGCCGATCCGGAACGAGCCGAAAACGCGCGCCCCTGCCACGACCGTCTTGGCTTCCGGAGCCTCGTGGTCCGCGCTGAAGGCGAGCTTCCCCCGGGCTGCGATCGCTGGGAAGAGAAGCTCTCCCTGGGCCAGCCGCTTCCCGAGGTCACCATCGCCCCCGACGATGACGCCACCATTCTCTACACGTCGGGCACGACCGGCCACCCGAAGGGCGCGGTCTCGACCCACCGCGGTGTACTCTCCGCGCTTCTCGCCTTTGCCTGTCGCGCCACCGCCAACGCCATGGTCTCCCCGCCCAAGGCGGACGACGCGCCGAAGGATCCGAACGCCTTCATCCTCGTCGTTCCCCTCTTCCACGTCACCGGCTGCGTCGCCGTCATGCTCTCCTGCTTCGCCTCCGGCACGAAGCTCGTGATGATGTACAAGTGGAACGCGGAGCGCGCCCTGGAGCTGATCGAACGCGAGCGGATCACCAGCTTCGTCGGTGTTCCGACGATGTCCTGGGATCTGCTCGAATCCCCCGACTTCGCTCGCCGGGACACCTCGAGCCTCCAGAATGTGGGTGGCGGAGGCGCTCCCGCTCCGCCGGAGCTCGTGCGCCGCATCGACAAGGGCTTCTCGAAGGGACGCCCCACCATCGGCTACGGCATGACCGAAACGAATGCCTACGGGCCGCAAAATGCCGGCGACGACTACCTGCGCAAGCCCACCAGTTCCGGCCGAGTCGTCCCGACCGTCGAAGTACGCGTGACCGACGACGAGGGCAATGAACTTGCCCCCGGCGAGGTCGGCGAAATCTGGTTCCGGGGCCCCCACTTGATCCGCGGCTACTGGAACCGCCCGGAAGCCACGGCCGAAACCATCGTCGACGGATGGCTGCGAAGCGGCGATCTGGGAACCCTGGACGAGGAGGGTTTCATCTACGTCCAGGACCGGGCCAAGGACATGGTGCTGCGTGCCGGCGAGAACGTGTATTGCGCCGAAGTCGAAGCCGCGATCTACGAGCACCCGGCCGTCTACGAAGCGGCCGTCTACGGAATCCCCCACCTGCGGCTCGGCGAGGAAGTCGCCGCCAGCATCTACGTCAAACCCGGCCAGACCCTCGACCCGGACGAGCTGAAGCGCCACGTCGCCGAACACATCGCGAGCTTCAAGGTCCCCTCCCAACTGGAACTGGTCGACGCACCTCTACCGCGGAACGCCTCCGGAAAGATCCTCAAGCGGGATCTTCGTGATGCGTTTGCGGAGAGGCTTGGGCGTTCTTGAGGTGGTGCCGAGGCGGGCCTCATGGACACGCACTCGCGCCGTAGGATGCAGCGAGTTGCCGCCTGCGGGGCTGCGTGATTGGCCGGCTAGGTCTTCGGGGGGCTGTTGAGGGGGATCGGTCGGGGTGTTCGGGAGTTCCTTCGATCCTGCGGGGCGTTCCCGGGTGGCCGACCGACGGGCGCGGCGCCTTGGCCCACATCGCCAGAGCGAAGGCCGGCTCGCGGGCGTGGCTCGGCTAGGCGGCGCTCGGAATCTCGGCCGGATCCAGTCGGGGGCCGGCCCTGTGCCAACCCTCGGCCAGGAGCCACGTATGTGGCGTGGCAACAGCCACCACGTTTCCCCCTGGTCGATCCCTTGCTTGAGCGATGAGTCCCATGGCAGAACGCCGCCAGCCCTCGAACCAACGTCCAGACGAGGCCGGATCGATTCGAGTGGTCCGGGGCTTCGTCTTCATGTGCCTACGAGCATTCAGAAGCACATACCGCATCGCATTCTGTACCTGGGTGGGAGTCCGCAGCACCACATGATGGAAGCGGTCCAACAGGACACGCCCCTTCCGCCCGAACACCCGGTTCACCGCTCGTGCCAGACGAGATCCCAACGCATTCATCCCTCTGCCAAGCGCGCCCGCATCCTTGGCCTCGACGATCAGATGAAGATGATTCGACTGGATCGAGTAGTGAACGAGCCGGAAGTCCGTGCGCTCGAGCACGCACGAAAACGACCGCTCCACTTCTCGCACCAGCCGCCCATCGCGAAGCGACGGAACATCGGGCCGGACCTTCACCGTCACATGGCAGGGGTGTCGGGAAGCCAGCGGTGCTCGCTGAAGATGGGCCACTCGCGGGTTCGGGCCGCGCTTGCGTCCCGCGCCTTCCCGCCTTCCACCCCAACCGTGAATCGGGAGTTCGAGCTGAGAAGTCCGACGCAACATAGTGTTGATAATGGCATTGTTTTATTTTGATGTCAAGGAATACCGACGGATACGGCGGGCAGCCCTCGATCCGGCCGAGAATCCACACACAGCCCACCCGACCCACGACCCAAGCCGACCTCGGCCCCACCCAGGCGGGCCAAGGCGCCGCGCCGACCCGTCGGCCCAGCGAGAACCCACCGCAGGATGAAAGGCTCCCCCCTCACACCCAACCCGTCCCCCCTCAACAGCCCCGCGAAACCAACGCCGGCCAATCCCCCGGCCCCGCAGGCGTTGCCCAGAACCGCTTCTTCAGTCGAGCAGTGCCGGGTTGCGGCAGAGATCCTTCGTCAGGTTCTTGTGGTGGGCCTCGAGGGTGCCGCCTCCGATCTCCAGGAGCTTGGCATCCCGCCAGAGACGCTCGACGGTGTATTCGCCCATGTAGCCGTAGCCGCCGAGCACCTGGATCGCGGCGTCGGCAGCGGCTTTGGCCATCTGACTGGCCACCAGTTTGGCTGCGTCCGCCAGGACCCGTTGACCGGTCGAAGCGAGGTCGATCTGACGGGCGGTGTCGTAGACGAAGGATCGCGCCGAGCGCCAGGCGGCGAAGTGTTCGGCGAGATAGCGCTGGATCTGTCCGTGCTCGCGAATCGGGACGCCGAAGGCCTTCCGTTCGTTTGCGTACTCCACCATCACGCGCAGGGAGCGCTGAGCGATTCCCAGGGACTGGGCTGCCAGGGTGAGACGCTCCACCTCGAGGTTGCGCATCATCTGGCGGGTGCCCTCCCCCTCCTCGCCCAGGCGCCGCGAGGCAGGGATGCGCACCTGGTCGAAGACGAGTTCGGCGGTGAAAGAGGCGCGCATGCCGAGCTTGTCCGCCCACTTCTGGCCAAGTCGGAAGCCTGGGTCGCCCTTTTCGACGAGGAAACTCGAGATCTTTCCCGGATCCGTCGCGGCGTAGACCACGAAACAATCACCCAGGGTCTGATCGTCGATGCCACCATTCGTGATGAAGGTCTTCACGCCTTCGATCACATAGTCTCCATCCGCCCGCGTCGCCTTGGTGCGAAGGGAAAGCACGTCGGTTCCGACCTGCGGCTCGGTCATGCACATGCCGCAAACCCACTCGCCGCTGGCCGCCTGCGGCAAGACCTGCTTGCGCTGTAGTTCGCTCCCATTCACGTTCACGTTCTGGGCAAACAGGATCGCATGAGCCAGCACGGCCAGGGCAAAGCCCGGATCCGAGGTCGAAAGCGCCTCCATCACCTGCACAGCCGCGGTCGCGTCCATTCCCGCCCCACCGAGCTCTTCCGGCAACGTCACGCCGAGCAGACCGAGCTCGCCGGCCTTCCTGAACAAGGGGAGATTGAACGCCTCGCTTCGATCGAACTCGGCAGCCTGGGGCTCGACCTCGCGGCTCACGAATTCGCGAAGCGTCTCGGCCAGGAGCTGGTGCTCCGGAGTCGGGTGAAATAGATCGAGGCGACGCCAAGCCGCCTCCTGCTCCGAATCGCTCATTCGGGGTTCCTCCTTCCAGACCGGTCGCGCAAGTGTATCCTTGTGCGGCCAAATCCACCGCCACCGAGGAAACCCGCCATGCAACGCAAGACCCTGACGCTCATGATCGCCACCCTCTTGCTCGTGCTTCCCGCCTGCGTCGTCATCGAAGACGGTGAAGTCGGCGTGATGAAGAGCTTTGGCGCCATCGCCGACGAGCCGGTGCCCCAGGGCGTCACATTCGTCCTGCCCGTAGCGCGACAACTCGAGACATGGAACATCAAGCTGCAGGAGCGCAAGGAATCGACCACGGTTCCGTCCTCCGAAGGCATGATCGTCAAGCTCGAAACTTCCCTGCTCTTCCAGGTGCTCCCCAACGAGGCTCCGGCGCTGCGCAAGACCGTCGGTCCCAACTACGTCGAGAAGGTCGTGGTGCCCTACTTCCGGAGCGCGTTGCGTGATGTGGTCTCCGGCTATCAGGTGCGCCAGATCTACTCGACCGACGGACGCCTGGAGATCGCGACCCGCATGCGTGACCAGTTGAGGGAAAGTCTCGAGCCGCGCGGTATCAAGGTCGTGGACGTGCTCCTACGAGACATCCAGTTGCCCCAGCGTTTCCGTGAGAGCATCGAGGCCAAGCTGACGGCCGAGCAGCGGGTGCAGGAGAAGCAGTTCGAGCTCGAACAGGCCAAGAAGGAGGCGGAGATCGAGGTGGCTCGGGCGAAGGGCGCCGCCGAGGCCCAGACCATCATCAACTCCACCCTCAGCAACTCGTACCTGCACTACCTCTGGATTCAGACCCTGAACGAGAATCCGAATGTCGTGTACGTCGCGACGGAAGCGAACATGCCGATCTTCAAGCCGGTATCGAGCGCAGGGAACTAGAGAGGACGCTCCCTCAGGCCAGCAGCAGCGAGTGCTCGACGAATTGGGCGATGGCCTGGCGCCCTTCGGCAGGCGTGGCCTCGAAGACGAGGCCCGTGTCCGGAAGGAGTTGATAGGTCGATGCCGCGCGGGTATCGATTCGGCCGCCCTCTGGCAACTCGAAAGAAAGCTCGAAACCGCTGCCGAGGGGTAGCGGCTCACTGGAACGCAACAGGCAACCGCTCTCGGAAAGGGAGAGCAGTTCGCCGGGCCACTCCCGACCGTCTCGTTTCAGCTGGGCCGGGAGATCGACCCCGACCCGAGGCGCTGCGCGAGGCGTGTCCTCCAACGCCTCCTCCAGCAGCCGGTAGAGCTCGTGCAGGCCAGCCGGCTTGTGAACGGCGCCCAGCAACCGGGTACCACCTGCCGATGCGCCACGACGGCCGGTGAGCATCAGGATGGGAATCCGTGTCTGGGCCCGGGTCGCCTCCACCTCGGCGAGGCGGGATTCGTCGACCACGAGAAGCTCCGGCTCCCGCTCGGCCCAGTACGGCGATTCACGCCAATCCTCCGGATCCAGAAGCGCATAGCCCAGCCTCGAGAGGATCGTGCGGGTCAGAGGCACGAATGCATGCGTGCGCGCATAGACCAGCACCAGATGGCGCGGCAGGGCCAGCTCCTCGTTCCGGGTCGCGTAGGACATGCGCCGCGTATCGGCACTTGCCTGGATGCGGTTGAGCCCGGGGGCCAGCGCCGTACCCAACCCCGATTCGGCCGCCTAGACTCGCGGTGTGGGGGGTGATCGCCAGCTGGCGTCCTGGCTCGTGGGACAACGGCGCGCCATCGAGTGCGCGATGGGAGAACTGGCTCCGACGCCCGGTGCACGCACTGCCGAGGCGGAAGCCCTGCGTCGGCTGCGCTCGTTCGCAGTGCTCGCGCTAGGCACCGGCAGCACGGCGCCGCCCTCCCTCGAGGGTTTGCGGGTGAGCGAGCGGCGTCTGGCGCCGCTTCTCGAAGCCTGGTTCGAAGCTGCTTGCAGCGTTGCGGGGCCGGACCACGCGAAGGTCCGCGAACGCCTCGTGCCCATCCTGACCCGATTCCGGGCTGAACTGCGCACCACGCCCTCCGCCGTTCGTGCGAGCGGTTCCCCGCGAACGAGCAAGCGGCGAGCGGTCTCTGCCGCCATCGACCGGGTGAGCGATGCATTCCTTGCGATCGATCCGGATACGGGGCGCATCGCCGATGCCAACCCGGCCGCGGGCGCGCTGCTCGGCACGACACGCGATGCGCTGGTTGGCGCGGAAGTCATCTCCTTCGTCCCGGAGCCAGAACAGATCGGATGGTGGACCGAACTCGACGCCATCGCCGAGGGGGATGGCAACCGCCGTTTTCATGGCCAGTTGCGCGACAAGAACGGTCGAGACGTCGCAGTCGAAGCTCATTTCACGCGCTTCGCGACACGCAACCGGACCCTGGCGCTCTGCCTGGCGCGGGCTCTCTAGGCGAGACGCTCGCGCAAGAAGGGAACCAACCGGCCCCAGGCCTCGGCCGCCTGCTCGGGTCGATACATTTCCTCACGCGTGTCGTTGAGGAATGCGTGGCCGGCCCCGGGATACAGATGCACGCTGCCGCCGTGCGCACTCCCAGCGAGCGCCGTTTCCAGATCTCGAACATCCTGCACCGGAATCAGGGCATCCTCTTCGCCATATTGGCCGAGCACGGGGCAGGAGAGAGCATGCAACGCGTCGATCGGCGCGCGGGGTTTCTTCTGGGGATCCAGGCCTGATTCGTTTCGGATCATCCCGTAGAAGGGTGCAGCGGCGGAGAGTCCGGTGCAGCTACACGCCGCATGCAGGGCGTACATGCCTCCCATGCAGAAGCCGACCACGCCGACCTTCTGTCCAGCCACCGCGGGATGAGCCGCCAACGCATCGATCCCTTCCTGGACGGTCTCGATGACCAACGGATCCGATAGTTCGCGGATGAACGCCATGGCGCCAGCCGGGTCCGAGAATTCGCCGCGTCCCCCGGTCTTCCGATACGGATCGATGATGAGCACGGCGAAGCCCGCTTCGGCAAGGCGGCCGGCCAGCCGCTCGTAGAGATCGGAAAGGCCCCACACATCGGGGATCATCACGACGCCCGGATTCGGTCCGCCTTCGGGCAAGACGAGCTGGCCGAAGGGATGCGCCTCGGCCGGCATCAGTAGTCTCGGATGGCGTTCACCAGAGCGAGCACGGTGCCCTTGGCGTCGCCGAAGACCATCATCGTGTTCTCGTTGAAGAACAGCGGGTTCTGGACGCCGGCGAAGCCCGGATTCATCGAGCGCTTGATCACGAAGACGTGCTGGGAGCGATCCACATCGAGGATCGGCATGCCATAGATCGGGCTGCTCTGATCCGCGCGGGCCGACGGATTCACAACGTCATTCGCGCCGATCACCAGGGCCACATCGTTCTGCGGGAACTCCGGGTTGATGTTGTCCATCTCGATCAACTTCTCGTAGTTCACATCTGCTTCGGCCAGCAGCACGTTCATGTGCCCGGGCATGCGGCCCGCCACCGGGTGGATGGCGAAGCGGCAGGTGATGCCTTTTTCCTCGAGCAGGTCGGCAAGCTCGCGCACAGCGTGCTGGGCTTGAGCTACGGCCATGCCGTAGCCGGGCACGATGATGCAGGAACTCGCATTACTGAAGATCACAGCCGCATCTTCCGGCGTGTAGCCCTTGACCGTGCCCTGTTCTCCGCCGGCCCCTGCGCTGCCAGCCTCGGGAGCCGCACCAAACGCGCCGAAGAGCACGTTGCCGAGCGAGCGATTCATCGCGTCGCACATGATCTTCGTGAGGATCAAGCCCGACGCGCCGACCAGGGTGCCGCCGATCACGAGGCCGGTGTTGTTCAAAACGAAGCCCGTCGCACAGGCCGCGAGCCCCGAGTAGGAGTTCAAGAGCGAGATCACGACCGGCATGTCCGCACCGCCAATCGGAATCACGAGCAGCACGCCCAACACCAGAGCGACGCCTGCCAAGGCCCAGAAGGGCTCGAGCTCGAGGGGGCTGGTCGCCACCATCACGCAGAGGGCGATCACGCCGAGGCCGATGATCGCATTGACGAATTGCTGGCCCGGGTAGGTGATGGGCTGGCCGGGCATCTTCTCGGCCAGCTTCAAGAAGGCGATCAAGCTACCCGTCAGGGTGATGCCGCCGATCAGCGTCGAGAGCACGATGGCTGTCGCCACCATGCCGTCGGGAGATTCACCCCGGCTGGCGTAGGAGAGCAGCTCCGCACCGGCGACCAGGGCGGAAGCCACACCGCCGGAGCCGTTCAGCAAGGCCACCATCTCGGGCATGGAGGTCATCTCGACGCGAAGCGCAGCGAAAGCGCCGATCGCCGAGCCCAGGGCCACCCCGCCGACGATGTATTCCCAGCCGAGAACGCCCTGGCCAACCAGGGTCGTCGCGATCGCGATGCCCATTCCCAGGGCTGCAATCGCGTTGCCTCGGGTCGCGGTGCGAGCCGAGGAGAGCATCTTCAAGCCGATGATGAAGAGGACCGCCGAGATGAGATAGGCGGTCTGCAGGACGGTCGGGCTCACTTGTCATCCCCTCGGGCCTGCTTGGGCTTGAACATGGCCAGCATGCGGTTCGTCACCAGGAAGCCTCCGACCACGTTGATCGTGGCGAACACGACGGCGGCGAAGCCGAACCAGGTGGAAATCACCGGATTGTCGGAGGTCACGGCGATGAGCGCGCCCACGATCGTGATGCCCGAGATCGCATTGGATCCGGACATCAGCGGCGTGTGCAGGAGCGGCGGAACCTTCGAGATGATCTCGATGCCGACGAACAAGGCCAGGACCAGCACCGTCAACGCGACGGCGGGATCGGAAAGCATCAGCTGCCTCCTTCGAGCTTTTCGAGGACGACCGGATGCACGACTGCGCCGTCCTTCGCGACCAACGAACCTGCCACGATCTCGTCCTCCAAGTTGATCGCCAGCTCCCCGTCCTCGAGGAGGTTCTGGAGGAACGTCACGGCGTTCTTGCTGAACATCTGGCTGGCGTTGGTGGGAAGTTCCCCGGCCAGGTTGAGCGGCCCGATCACTTGCACGCCACCAATGTCCGCAGTCTCTCCCGGACGCGTGCCCGCACAATTTCCACCGTTGGGGGCGGCCAGGTCCACGATGACCGAGCCCGCGGACATCCCCTGCACACCGGCCTCGTCGATCAGCTGCGGGGCCGGACGGCCGGGCACGAGCGCGGTCGTGATCACCACATCGCTGGAGGCCGCCTTCTCCGCCATGAGCTTTCGCTGGGCGGCGTAGAACTCCTCGGTCTGCTCGCGGGCGTAGCCACCGGCATCTTCGGCATCACCGGCGTCGAGCTCGACGACCACGAACTTGGCGCCAAGGCTCTCGACCTGCTCGGCGGCAGCCGCGCGGGTGTCGTAGGCCTCGACGACCGCTCCCAGGCGCTTCGCCGTCGCGATCGCCTGGAGTCCCGCCACGCCGGCGCCAATCACGAACACCCGGGCGGGAGAGATCGTTCCGGCGGCGGTCACGAGCATCGGAAACATCTTCGGCAATCGCTCGGCGGCCAACAGCACGGCGCGATAGCCAGCCACGGTGGCCTGGGAGCTCAGCACGTCCATCGATTGGGCCCGGGTAATGCGCGGCACCATCTCCAGGGAGAAGGCCGTGGCTCCGGTCTCAGCAAGAGCCTTGACCTCTTGCGGCTCATCGAGCGGGCGCAGCAGCGAGATCCAGACCGTTCCGCTCGTCAGCTGGGCTCGCTCGGCGGCAGTCGGTGCGCCGACGCGGAGCACGACTGCGGCTTCCCTCAGCAAGGCGGCGACATCGGTCTCGATCTTGGCGCCAGCTTCTTCGTAGGCCGCGTCGGAGAAGCCGGCCTCCAGGCCGGCTCCGCTCTGGACGCGAACATCGATTTTCTGGCGGACGAGGGTCTTGGCGCCGTCGGGCGAAAGAGCGACACGGCGCTCTTCGAGACGGTCCTTGGGTACGGCGACGATCAAGAGGCGGGCTCCCGAGGGTCAGAGGGTCAATCACGCGCGACCGCCAGTCAGCCTGGTGGGCGGGGCGGCAGGATAGGAGACCTCTCGGGACGCGTCACCGGCCTGGGTGGATGGCGCCCGGAAAGGGCCACCAGTAGGATCCGCCCCTTTCTGGAGGATCGGCCGTGGCAGAAGAAACCGGACTCTTCATCGAAGACCTGAAACCGGGGCTCGATGTTCCGGGCGGAGCCGTGGCCAAGGGCCTGGATGTCTCGCCTGAGGCCTTCGAAGCCCGCTTCGGCCGGCTCTTCTGGCGTGCCGAGGGCAGCCTCGACCCCATCTACTTCAAGCTCGCGGCCTTCTGCAAGACGACCGCGGTCTCCGAGAACTCCCCGGCCAACCTGGGCGCCAAGAACGTGCTGTTCCAGAAGGCCCCCGTCTCCCTGGATCTCGAAGCCGAGACCCGGGTTCTGGGCCGGAAATTCCGTGAGATCGGCGCGGCCACCGGTGTCTGCCAGGTGCGGAGCACGATCGGCGACACGCTCACCTGGACGCGGGAATGCATCGTGAACGGCCGCAAGGGCTACGCGTTTCCGGATGACGGCACGCCCATGGACGACCGCGAGAAGATCGACATCGCCTTCGACCTGGCCGCTGCCTCCTTGCCCCCGCAAGGCGCCGCGGTGACGCGAACCCCGGGCGCCCTGGTGGCCGAGGATTTTCGCGAGGGCGAGATCATTCCCACCGGACGGATCTCGGTGCTGCGCCCGGACGAGATCTTCTGGATCACCCGCGGCCTCGGCAACCTGGCCAAGACCCATTACACCCGGGGGTCCAGCTACATCGTCTGGGGGCTGCTGACGCTCCTCTACGGTGCGTACAACTACGCCGACAAATTCCAATGCGCTGCGTTGCTCGGTCTGGATGTCGCCCGTCATACCGCGCCGGTCTACCTGACCGAGCAGGTGCGAGAAGAGGAGCACGCGACCGAAAGTGCACCGGTCGCACCGGAATTCCTCTCGGCCACCCTCACGACGAAGGCCGTCGAGGAGATCCCGGGCCGTCAGGATCTACGTCTCGTGACCGCCGCCCTCGACGTCTACAATAACGTCAACGCCATCGGCCGCTCCGAGTACGAGCGCCAGAAGGCAAAGAAGGCGCTCGGCGGAATCGGCGACGACGGCCGTCTGCACATCGGCGAGTACGTGCTGAAGCTGGCCGTCTTCACGGGCGACGCGACGAGCTGAGCCGCGGCTCGTTGGCAGGCGCCGATTCGGGAGGTCAGGCGGCCAACGGCGTGATGAGCATCCGAAGGGCGCCTTGGTTCTCTCAGCAAGTCAAGCGAAGTCGGAGGCATATCCCTACATTTGAGCCAGGCCGGCTGCCCGACCGATTGCGTCGAGGACCCGGCGCAGCCACACAGATGCGGGCTCAACCGGAGACGGCGGGCGATTTCCGGCTTCCGTCGCCTGCGGTTCGGCATCCCCATCCTCGGGTCTTGTCGTCTCTCGGCGATGAAGGCCGGAGCTAGCCCAAACGATGGCGGGATTCGCTCAAGCCCAACCCGATCGAGAACCTCGTGTTCTGGGTATGACAGGGGGACACTTGGGTCCCGACGACAAGATCATTGTCTGAGCTCCGCCCAAGCTAGTCCCTTGTATCGACCAAAGGCGGAAGTGTTGTCATGCTAAGCACTGCGTCCCCCGCAGCCAATCGGTTCTCGCCGTGTCGCGGGCCGATTCATGGGGCCCGTATGTCGAAGAAGCGGTATCGGATTGACTTGAC
>JAAETT010000019.1 GCA_024228115.1 bacterium | reverse complement strand
GCATTTGGTATATTTGTATGATGTTTTATCTTTGATTAGGATTTTATTCTTTATTTATTTTTTCATTTATTTTATTTTACTATTATTCATTAATATATATTATTATTGAAGAGCTCTCTATATATTTTTCTATCTTTATCTTTCTTGATATTATTTGTCTTTCTTTCATTTTTCTTATTTTATCTCTTATTTCCTTTATTGATTGAATTGGTGGATTTGAATGTTGTTCTTCATTATTTTCTTTATTATTATTTATTTTATTTCTTTTATTTTTTTTAGTCTTTTTATTTAGTTCTCTTATATTCTTCTTTATTAATTTTGAGGCTTTAATTATTATATTATTTTTCATGGTTATGATTTTTTGTTCTTCATATTATAAGATTAGGACATCTTTTTATTTGTATTCTTTCTCATTAATTGGATGTTTATTTTTATTTATTTATATTTCTTTATTTATTATATTTAATTTTAACAGCATAATGCTATGTTTACTATTATTAATACCCTTTCTTATTAAGATACCTTCTTTTCCTTTTTTTTATTGATTACCAGAAGTACATTGTGAAGTTAATACTTCAACTTCTCTATTTTTAGCTGGTTTATTATTAAAGTTAGGGGTTTATGGAATTCTAAGGTTTATATTTAATTCTCTTTTTGTTTTTATATATTTTATATCCTCTTTTATAATTAGTTTTTCTTTATTAGGAATTTTTATAGTATTAGGTGGGATTTTTAGATGTTTTGATATAAAAAAGATTATTGGATTTTCTTCGATTATGCACTTGAATTATGTGTTATGTGTTGTATTTTTATTAAATCATTTATCTCTATTAACTGCAATAGTAACTAGTCTTTCGCATGGATTTTGTTCTGTAGGTTTATTTTTATATGCAGGTATTTTAATATCAAAATCTTATACTCGATATATTGATTGTTTATATTTCATTGATTATATTTATTTATTTATTTTAATTATGTTATTATTATGTAATTTATCATTTCCTGGATCTATGAATTTTATTAGTGAATTATTATGTTTAATATGTATATTAGAGATTGATTGTTATTTATTTATATATTATATTTGTTTTTCTTTTATATCTTATTTTTATTTTTTTATTATATTTAATCGTATTATTCCTATTAATCCATTTTTTATTCTAATAGGATTATTTATGTTGGGATTGTTTAATTTATTATATGTTGTAGGATTAGGGTTTATGGTATATATATGATAGGTGTATTATCTTTATCTAGTTAAATTTGTAATATCTGTATTATGATAGGTATTTAATTTATTAATGCAGAACATGATTAACAAATATAATGCAATGCATATTAATAAAAACGTTATTCTCTATTCTCTAACGTTAATTATTTACTTATCTTTCTTTCCATTATTTATTCTTCTATTATCT
>JAAETT010000018.1 GCA_024228115.1 bacterium | reverse complement strand
TCCGATTCAGATCTTCCGGGTCGAAAGGTCCTTGACCCAGGGCGAACGCCCTCCCGGCTCGACCGGAGGTCGAGCCTCGGCGCGAAGCGCCGACCTTCCCGTGGCCCGTCCGACCTGCGATTGGGGTCCGCAGGGGCGTGACCGAATTCGTGAACGAGCACCACCATGTATTGGATCAGCACCTGGAGGAATGGCAGGAATTGGGTCAAGGCTGCCAAGCCAAATCCGATGGCTGCGGCCCGACGGCCGGAGGCGTCGATCTGTCGGGTGGCGGCAGTATCCAGGCCTTCTTCCGCTTCCGGTTCGGGCCCGGCGATCGGGGGCGGTTCCGGGTTGGCGGGTCGGAGCCGTGCGAAGATGACCCCGCAGCGCTCGCATTCGGCACCGGGAAACACCTGATCGTGGTTGCATTGCGGACAGCGCATCTCGCCTTGCTGAAGGTCGGCCGGGCGGGCCGACGCCTTGATCCGGCGCCTCGTTTCCTGGAACCGCGGCTTTGATGCCGCACCTCGTTCAGTCGGGCCCACGGCCTGCCCTGCTCGAGGGCCCACCAGAAGATCTTATCGGGATGCTCTGAGCGCTCTCAAAAGCCGAGGCCGCGGTTGCGCTCGCTCCAGCTGCCGCTTCCGGCCTTGAACGTGAGCAGACGTCGGCTGGTGGTGAGCGTGGCCAGGTTGCCCGTTGCCACGGCGTCCTCCAATTCTTCCTGGAGCCGGAGTGACGTCTCGAAGAAGCCGCCGCGGAAAGGAGAAAGGCCAAGCGCGCGTCGCTTGGTCGCAACGATGGCCACGTTCGCTCCGACCGCTCGGGCGAGTGGCTTCTCCCCGGGGCCGAGATCCGATTCGACCAGATTCCGGCTTCCTCCGTCGAAGCCGATTGCGCGCCGGTTGGTCAGCAACAAGGCCACCCGCTCGCCGAGCAGAGGCTCTTCGAGAAGCCGCTCTCCGTGACGAAAGCGGAGCCGCTGCCAGGATCCCGAACTGACCGCCACGGCGAGCATTCGTCGGTCGGTGACGACCACGCCCACTCGGCCGCGCGTGCGTTGCAAAATGACCTTCTCGTGCAGTTCGAGGCGCAGGCCGAGTTCGTGGCCGCTCTCTCCGTCGATGGCCAGGAGCTCCCGGTCGACGAGCACGATCTGCAACACATCGAGGGTCGATGTCTCGCCGGGGCCGGCGAAGGAGGCTGTGGTCGGTGTGAGGACGAGTAGCCACAGAATGGCATGGGGAGTCCAGGTCATGGTGGATCTACGCGTCCCTGCTTTCCTGATCCCACGAGCCTATCAGACGCCCGATGAGTCCCTACAGTTCTCGGGATGTCTCCCCGCTGGCGTCGCCGATGGATGCCCTGGCACCTGACGATGGGTGTGCTTCTCGCGCCTTACGCGCTCGTATACGGCGTGAGTTCCCTGCTGCTGAGTCACCCGACGTTGGCGCCGGCGCGCAGCCGAACCTGGACGGAGCAGATCGAGGTACCGCCGGCCGCAACGGCGGAGCTGCGCGCCCTCGGGGCTCGGGATGCACTGGGCCTCATCGGGGGCGTGCCGCCGTGGCGAATCGAGAATGAAGCAGACGGATCCTTGCGCTTTCGTGTCGTGCGACCGGGCCGGGTGTACGACGCCGAGTGGGATCCGGATACCGGGAAAGCCACCGTGAAGGTGCGAGATCGGCGCCTGCCCGGAATCGTTGCGGGGCTGCATGGGCTTCACGCGTTACCGGGCTCGGGATTAAGAGTGGCCTGGGGTGCCTATACACAGCTCTCCCTGGCAGGCTTTCCGTTCTTGATCCTGAGTGGGTTGTTTCTCGACGGAGCCCGTTGGCGACAACGACCGGCAGGGGCCTGGCTCACGCTCGCCGGGTTGTTGGGGGTCTGCGTGCTGGCCGGATGGCTGGCGTTTTGAAATCCAAGGACGTCATGCGCTGGTTGCGCGACCTTCACCGTTGGTCCGCGCAACTCCTGGGCGCGGCACTGATGCTCTACACTGTGACGGGCGTGGTGCTCGCCTACCAGGTGCCGACCGCAGGGAGCGACGAGACGGGCTGGGACGTGGAGCGATTCCGAGCCGACGCGCCGACCGGGGCCGATCCGGAGGCTGCCGCGCTCGATCTGGCGAGCTCCCTGGCACCCCGTGCTCGGGTCGACAGGCTGCAGACGGATCAAGCCGGGACGAGGGTCGAATTTCGGCGGCCCGGTCGGCACGTGACCGTCACGCTCCCAGCGGGCGCGCGCCAGGCCGAGGTCGAGCTGAGGGTGCCCGGCCTCGCGGCACGAGCTGGCGAACTCCACGGGCAACGGAAATACCGCGGCGGAATCGCCTTCGTCCTGTGGGCGGCTCTCGCGGATGCCTCCGCCCTGGTGCTCCTGCTCTTCGCGACGAGTGGCGTGCTGCTGGCATGGCGTAGTCACCCGCTCCGCACGGTCTGGATCTTCGGTGGAGCGAGTGCGTTCACGCTGGCCGCCATCTTCCACCTCTGGCTGCTGCCCTGAACCCCCGACGGCCCCAGCCTCAAGGGCTCGCTCCGGGGCGTCGACGTAGAGGGGGTGGGAATCCGCCTCATCGCATTGATCGTCGTGTGGGCGTTCGCACCGCTTTCAGCGGCGAACGCGGAGATCTATCGCTGGGTGGATGCCAACGGCACGCACCACTACACGGATCGGGCGGAAGAGGTACCGCCGGCCTTTCGAGGGCAGCTCCAGCGACAGGGCGCGCCTGGTGGCAGTGGGCTGACCGCGATCGACGGTCTGGACATCCTTCCTGGCGAAGCGGACGGGACTTCGGCCGGCCAAGCCTCGGAGGGCTGGGAGACGCCGGAACTCCCGGGCGAGTTGGCGGAGCAGGCACAGGCATGGTTGGAGACTGCGGGCGCTGCATTGATCGGCGGTCTGATCTTCTTCGGCCTGGTGGTATTTGGTGTGTTCGTCGCGATTTCCGCGCTCTTCCTCTTGATAGGCTGCCGGGTTGTCGGACAAGAGCGGCCGGGTTTCAAGAAGGCCTACGGAATCGTCCTGGTGCAAATGCTGGCGGGGGCCCTGGTCGCCGCGGGTCTGGTGTTGGTGGCGGGCCCAGGGGAGACGACGGATCTGGGGGGTCTCGTGGCCTATCAGGCCGTCAGTGGCGGCCTCGGTATCCTGGTCAACGCGCTGGTGCTGCGTGGAATGCTCACGGACTCCTTCCTGCGGGCGTTGGGGATCGCCATCGTGACGATGCTGATCATCATCGGTGTAGGAATCACGCTGGGGATCGGCATGGCGATCCTGGTGCCGCTACTCGTGGTCGCTGCCGGCTAGCTGCGAGGGTTGGCACCCGACGCGGCGACGGCGATGGTTGAGGCTCGATGACCGCGCGCAACGATCACGGCTGGTGGCCCTACCTCGCTCCCTACGGCCTGTTCTTGGCAATCGCGGACCTGGGCGGCCGGATGCCCGAGAGCGCGACGCCCTTTGTCCTCATCCTGCGCGTCGTCGTGCCCGGCGCACTGCTGCTCTTCTTCGCATCACGTGGGCGCTATCCCGAGCTGCGCGGGTTCCGACCCGGGGCGGCAGGCTTCACGGACATCGCCGCCGGATTGGCGGTTGCGGCGCTCTGGGTCATGCCTTACCTCGTCTTCCCGAGCTTGCCGCAGCCGGCGGCGGCCGAAGGCTTCGATGCGCGCGTCCTCGGTGAAGGCCGCGAAGCCATCACCTTGACGATTCGGGTGATCGGCTTCGTGTTGGTCACGCCCTTCCTCGAGGAGCTCTTCGTCCGGAGCTTCTTGATCCGCTATGCCGAGGTGTACGACACCGGCGAGGATTTCCGAACCCTGCCCATGGCGCGATACCAGCGCCGCGCGTTCTGGGTGACCGTGTTGTGGTTCACCTTCACGCACGCCCAATGGGAGTGGCTCGTGGCGTTCCCGACGGGGATCGTCCTGAACCTCTGGCTCTACCAGCGCGGGCACCTGGGCGCGCCCATCCTCGCCCATATGGTGGCCAACGGAGCGATTGCGGCTGCCGTCCTGTTGGGCCCCGATGTGCTCGGGGCATTCCTCTAGCCCGGAAAATTCATGAAGAAGTCTCGTTCTTGAATTGAAGAAGGCCCCAGTTGCGGTAGAAACGTGTTGCGACACCCGTTTCCCCTCAACAAGGGCCCCTTCATGAAGCCGGATTCTACCGCACAGACTGTCAC
>JAAETT010000017.1 GCA_024228115.1 bacterium | reverse complement strand
GTGACAGTCTGTGCGGTAGAATCCGGCTTCATGAAGGGGCCCTTGTTGAGGGGAAACGGGTGTCGCAACACGTTTCTACCGCAACTGGGGCCTTCTTCAATTCAAGAACGAGACTTCTTCATGAATTTTCCGGGCTAGAGGGCTCGCATCCCGGTGATGTGTTCGCCGAGGATGAGGGTGTGGATGTCGTGGGTGCCCTCGTAGGTTCGCACGGTCTCCAGGTTCACCATGTGGCGCATGGCCTGGTAGTCGTCGACGATGCCGTTGGCGCCGAGCAGATCCCGGGCGACACGGGCAACCTGCAGGGCGATATCGACGTTGTTGCGCTTCGCCATCGAGACCATCGTGTGGTGGAGCTTGCCTGCATCCTTGAGCCGACCAAGACGGTGGGCCAACAGCTGGCCCTTGGTGATCTCGGTGAACATATCGGCGAGCTTGGCCTGGGTGAGCTGCTTGGAGGCCAACGGGCCGCCCTGGACGATGCGCTCGCGGCTGTATTCGACGATTTCGTCGAAGCACGCCATGGCTGCACCGAGTACGCCCCAGGCGATGCCGTAGCGTGCCTGGGTGAGGCATGAGAGCGGCCCCTTCATGCCTTTCGCTTCGGGCAGGCGGCTGTCTTCGGATAGCTCCACGTCTTGCAGGAAGAGTTCGGACGTGACCGAGCCGCGCAGGGAGAACTTGCCCTTGATATCCCGGGCTTCGAAGCCGGGCGTATCCCGGTCGATCAGGAAACCGCGCACGCCTTCCTCGGTTTGTGCCCAGACGATCGAGACGTGGGCGAGGCTTCCGTTCGTGATCCAGCGCTTCGTCCCGTTGAGGATCCAACCGTCCCCTTTTCGCACGGCCCTGGTGCGCATGCCCTGGGCGAAACTTCCGAAATCCGGTTCGGTCAGGCCGAAGCAACCGATCGATTCGCCGGCCGCCATGGCCGGCAGGTACTTCTCCTTCTGGGCTTCCGAGCCAAAGGCATGAATGGGATACATGCATAGCGAGCCCTGCACCGATGCGAATGAACGCAGACCCGAATCGCCGCGCTCGAGCTCCTGCATCACCAGCCCATAGGCCACATTGTTCATGCCGGCACAGCCGTAGCCGTGGAGGTTCGCTCCGAAGAGGCCGAGTTCTGCGATCCCCGGCACGAGTTCCATCGGGAAGGAGCCATCCTTGCGGACATGCTCCTGGATCACCGGCATGAATTCCTGACTGACCCAGTTCCGCACGGTGTCTCGCGCGAGGATCTCCTCGTCGGAGAGTTCCTCGTCGAGAAGCAGGAAATCGACACCTTCGAACATGGGAACCTCCGACCGGAAAGGACGCACAGGGTAGCGCGCTCCGAAAACAACAAAGGCCCGACGGTTGGACCGCCGGGCCTTTCACCCCCCTGGAGGGGAACTTCGATCGCAGGGTCGGCTACGCCGCGCCCCGCTCGAGCTCGCGGACCTTGCGCTGGAGGGCCTTCACCTGGCGCTCGAGCTTGGTCACTTCGCCTTGGCTGGCGATTCGCATCGTCTCGAGCACCGCGTCGACGCCGCTTTCGAGCGCCTCATTGGTGTCCTTGCGGATTTCCTCGACCTTCTTGAAGGCACGGCTGCCCTCGACGTCCTTGCGGAAACGGTCGGCCCGCTTCTCGAGATCCTTGCGCTGCTTCTCGGCGCGCTTCACCCACTCGTTCTTCCGCAACTCGGTACGGAACTTCTTGAGGCGGCGCTCGGCGTTCCTTTCGAACTCCTTGCGGCGCTTCTCGGCGCTCTTCTGGAGCTGTTCGAAATCATCGCCCAGCTGGTTGAAGGCCTCCTCGACGCGCTCGACGCCTTCTTCGATGAGGTTGTTGCTCCTCTTGGATCGCGCTCGCTTGGTTGCCATGGTGTTTCCTCCTGTCCCGGATTGGTTTGGGGGCCCTCGCGGGGCTCGGGGTCCGGGCGGCTAAAAGCCTTGATGGAGCACAGCTTAGACACGGCGCGTCAACGCGTCAAGTCACGCCAACACAAAAAAATTTTCGAACAAAAACAACTAGTTATGATTGACGCGTCGCATCAGCTCGACGCGTCGCATCACCAGCGAATGACGGCGCTTCCCCAGCTGAAACCCGAGCCGAATCCCGTCAGGGAGACCAGGTCGCCTCGCTTCAGGGCCCCTTCTCGTTCGGCCTCGGCCAGCAGGATCGGGATGGAGGCGGCCGAGCAGTTGCCGTAACGCTGGATGTTGTTTCGCAGCTTCTCCGCCGGGATTTCCAGTTGGTTCGCGACGTACTCGTTGATGCGCAGATTGGCCTGGTGAAAGAGGAAGAGGGCCACGTCGTCGATCTTCACGCTGGCTGCGTCGAGGGTCTCGCGAAGCACCTGGGGCATGCGTGTGACCGCGTGCTTGAAGACGAACTTCCCCTGCATGCTCGGAAAGTGGGCGCCTCGATCCATCAGCTCCTGGGTGATTCGACCGGGAAAGCCCGTGCCCGGTGCTTCGAGCCACAGCTTCTTGGCGTACTTCCCCTCGGCATGCAGTCGCATTTCGAGAATGTCCGAGCGATCGTCCTCGTCGGTATTGGCTTCGACGATCACTGCGCCGGCGCCGTCGCCAAACAACACGGTGACATCACGCCCCGCGGTGGAAAAATCGAGGCCCGTCGAGTGCACTTCGCAGCCCACCACCAGGACACGCTGGTACTGGCCCGAGACCACCAGGCTACGCGCCACCGTGAGACTGCAGAGGAACCCGCTGCATTGGGCCCGGAGATCGAAGCACGGCACGGTGCCGCCGAGCCTCTCCTGCAAGAAGAACGACGTGCCCGGGAAATCGGCTTGGGGCGAGAGTGTCGCCAGCACGATGCAATCGATCTGGTCGGCCTCGAGCTTCGCAGCTTCGAGTGCCTGCCGGGCTGCCGCTTCCGCCAGATCGGCCGGAAGTTGGCCCTCACCGATGTAGCGGCGCTCGACGATCCCCGAGCGCTGGCGGATCCACTCGTCGCTCGTGTCCATGAGCTCTTCGAGATCCTTGTTCGTCACGACGCGATCCGGGAGGTACATCCCCGTCCCCGCAATCTTCGTACGTATCGTCATCGTCCCCCCCCGCGAGCCAAGAATGGTTCATCCAACTCGACCGCAACCGGCACGGCCATGATCTCTTCCGCCTGCTCCAACAACTCGGCCAGGCCGGTGCGGTGCAGCGCGGAAACTGGCACTGCGTCGTAATTCGCGGCCAGCTGGGCGCCGTCGCCGGCCGGGAGGCGATCGATCTTGTTGAAGACGAGCAACTCCGGTGTCGTGTCGAGGCCGATGTCGGCGAGCACGCCGCGCACGGCTTTCATGTGCCGCTCGATATCCGGATTCGAAGCGTCGACCACATGCAGGAAGAGCTTGGCTTCGCGCAGTTCTTCGAGAGTGGCCTTGAAGGCGGCGACCAGATCCGGCGGCAGATCCCGGATGAAGCCCACCGTATCGGTGATGATCACCTCCTGATCGCGCGGGAAGCGCAACCGCCGGGAGGCCGGATCGAGCGTCGCGAACATCTTGTCCTCGATGTGCACGTCCTTCTGGGTCAGGGCCCGCAGCAGGGTGCTCTTGCCGGCGTTCGTGTAGCCGACGATCGAGAGGACGGGCAGGCCGCGCCGTGTGCGCCGGGAGCGGCGATGCTCCCGCTGGCGCTGGAGGCTCTTCAGATCGCGTTCCAGCCGGGCGACCCGTTCGCGGACACGACGTCGGTCGATCTCGAGCTTCTGCTCGCCGGGGCCACGCCCGCCGATCCCGCCGCCGAGCCTCGAGAGAGACGTATCCCGTTGGGTGAGCCGCGGCAGGAGGTATTTCAGCTGGGCCAGCTCGACCTGCAGCTTGCCGTCCCGGGTCTTGGCGTGCTGGGCGAAGATATCGAGGATCAGCTGGGTGCGGTCGATGACCCGAAGCTCGAGGCGATCGGCCAGATTCCTGGCCTGAGCCGCAGTGAGATCGTCGTCGAAGATCACCAGGTCGACGTCGGATTGGAAGCAGCGGATCAGCAGGTCCTGGAGCTTCCCGGCGCCGACCACGGTTTTCGGATCCGGTCGCCTCCGGTTCTGCACCATCACGTCGATGACCTCGACACCGGCGGAGCGCGCGAGCTCGCGCAACTCCTCGGTCGAGTAGTCGGAATCTTCACGGGTGCGCCCGGCCGTGACGACGACCAGGATGGCGCGCTCTCCATCGCCGACCTTGCGGGTTCGCGTGGTCCGCGCCAGCTCTTCTTCCAGCGCCCGAATCCAATCCTGGAAATCGAGATCCAGCTGGGCCGGTACCGCCGGATCGAGCTCCTGGATGCCGTCGCCCTCATCGTTCTCCGGCATCAGCGCGGCGGTGTACGCCAGGCCGGGCAGCCCGTCTTCCTGGGCTCGGATGCTGATCATGGCGTCGAAACGCAGTACCGCGAGGTCGGTCAGATCGTCGCGGGTCAGGCCTTCCTGGCCCAGATGGGTGTGGATGCAGCGCAGGCCCCGCAGCCGCCCGGAACCGGCGCGCATGCGGCCCCACTCCGGCATTTCGATACTCGTGGGCGCACCGACCATCACGTGGGTCACGTCGCCCCGGCGATCCACGAGCACACCGGTCTGGCGCCGGATCTCGCGGGAGATTTCGGTCAGTTCGCGGGCCAGTTCCTGGCTCACCAGACGGTCGGCGGGGACACTTCGTTGTCCCAGACGCTCGAGCCGCTTCACCTGGTTCGCCTTGAGGCCGTGGCTGTTGCCGAAGAGGCGGATGGGTTTTCCTCGGGAGGGCTGCAGCGGGGAGTCGCGCAAAGGGTAAGAGAGGGTTTTCCAGCCCGCCATTCGTTCCCCGCGGGGAGTTCAAGTGCTGCCTCGATTGACATCGAGGATTACTCTCCCGGGTCCGTCGGCCGAAACAAGCAAGGCGGTCCGGCCCGTCGGCCGCGTGACCGCATCGACTCCATCGAAACGAAGAGGGAGACAGGGCCCATGCCCGAATCGGACGGAAATCTCGCCGTGCTGGTATTGGCCGCCGGCCAGGGCACGCGAATGAAATCGGCTCGGAGCAAGGTGCTTCACGAAGTCGCCGGACGGCCGATGCTCGACTACCCGCTCGGCGTGGCGGAAGCACTGGCACCTGAGCATCTGATCGCCGTGATCGGCCGCGATGCTGAACAAGTCGAAGAAGCCTTCGCCGGCCGCGCCACCTTCGTCTTGCAGGCCGAGCAACGGGGCACCGCCCATGCTGTGCAAACCGCGATGCCACTGCTGGGGGATTTCGGCGGAGACGTCCTGATCCTCTACGGCGATACGCCTTTGCTTCGGGCGGAGAGCATTGCCCGCATGGTCGAGCTGAAAGAGGAGACCGGCTCGCCCCTGGCCATGCTCACCTCCCCGGAGCCGCTCCCCGGGCTGATCGTTCGCGATGCGGAAGGCAAGGTCGAGCGCATCGTCGAGATCACCGACGCCACACCCGACGAGCTGAAGATCCAGGAGGGAAATACGGGCGTCTATCTGGTGGATTCGGAGTTCCTGGCCAAGGCGCTCTCCCAGCTCGACGATCGCAACCAGCAAGGTGAATTGTATTTGACGGATATCGTCGCTGTGGCGCGTTCCGCGGGGCATCCCGTCGAAGCGCTGCGGCTCGAAGATGCCGATGAAGCCATGGGCGTGAACGACAGGGCCCAGCTGGCCCGGGCTTCGGCAGTGCAGCGCCGCCGCAACGCGGAGCGCTTGATGGCGGGCGGCGTCACGTTCATCGATCCCGATGCAAGCTATGTCGATACCGGGGTGGAAATCGGGGCGGATAGCCTGATCGAGCCCGGCGTCGTCATCACGGGCCCGACGACGATCGGCGCCGATTGCCATATCAAGCCCCATTGCGTGATCGAATCCAGCCGCATCGGTGACGCGTGCGTGATCGGGCCGAGCGCTCATGTGCGACCGGGCTCGACCCTCGCCCGTGGCGTGCGCCTCGGGAACTATGTCGAAATCAAGAACAGCGATCTCGGCGAGGGCGTGAAGGCTGACCACCTGTCCTACATCGGAGACGCGGATGTCGGACCCGGATCCGCGTTCGGCTGCGGCTCGATCACCGTCAACTACGACTGGACGGACAAGCATCGAACGACGGTGGGTGAGAGGGTGCGCATCGGCTGCAACGTCAACCTGGTCGCGCCGCTCACGCTCGAAGACGATGCCTTCGTGGCTGCGGGCACGACCGTGACGAAGACCGTGGCAACCGACGCCTTGGCCGTATCGACCGGGCGCCAGAGGAATCTGGACGGCTGGGGCGCACGCCGTCGCGCCAAGCTGGGAACCCAAGACAAGGATTAGGGTTCGGACTGCAGTTCGCCTCTGGAGGCCTTCTGGCCTGTGTGGGGCGACGCGCCGCGAACCTGGAGTGAGGGAGCCGTCATGTGTGGAATCGTCGGGTACGTCGGATCGGAAAAGAGCGCTCAGGAGGTGCTGGTCGACGGTCTTCGCCGTCTCGAATATCGCGGCTACGACTCCGCGGGTGTCGCCATCTTCGATGGCAATGAGCTCGCCGTACGCCGTGCGGTCGGGAAACTCGTCAACCTCGATACCGCGCTCCACCAGGAACCCCTGGCGGGTTCCGTCGGCATCGGCCACACGCGCTGGGCCACCCATGGCAAGCCTTCCGAGGCCAATGCTCATCCTCAGCGGGCTGGATCGGTGGCGATCGTCCACAACGGAATCGTCGAGAACTACCAGGAGTTGCGCGACGCCCTCAAGGCCGAGGGCCGCGAGATCCTCTCGGATACGGATACGGAGGTCGTTGCTCATCTGATCGATCAGCGGGTGGAGGCGGGCAGCGATCTCTTGACGGCGGTGCGTGAGGTCGCGGAGAAGCTCGTCGGCTCCTACGCCCTCGGTGTGGTCTCGACTGCGGATCCGGATTCGGTCGTCGTGGCGAAGAATGGTGGTAGCCCCATCATCCTCGGCGTCGGCCAGGGCGAGTCATTCCTGGCAAGCGATATTCCGGCCATCCTTCCCTACACGCGGGAGATGATCTTCCTGCAGGATGCGGAGTTTGCCGTGCTCTCCCGCGAGGGTGTGCAGGTGGTCGACGCCCAGGGGCATCTCGTCGAGCGGGAGCCCCAGCGCATCGCCTGGGATCCGGTCTCGGCGGAGAAGGGTGGCTTCGATCACTTCATGCAGAAGGAGATCTTCGAACAGCCTCGGGCGATTCGCGACACGATCGGTACGCGCGTGCGGGATGATCTCGAGATCGATCTCGACGGGATCGACCTTTCCTCGGACAAGGTCAAAAAGATCGAGCGCATCGTTCTGGTCGCTTGTGGAACGGCCTACTATGCGTCACTGGTCGGTAAGTACCTGATCGAGCAGGTTGCGGGCATCCCCGCCGAGGTCGATCTGGCCAGCGAGTATCGCTACCGCAGGCCGATCATCGACCAGGGCTGTTTGATGGTGCCCGTCTCCCAATCCGGGGAGACCGCCGACACCCTGGCGGCGCTTCGCGAGGGCAAGGAACGCGGTGCGTGGGTCCTCTCTGTTTGCAATACCCGCGAATCGACGATCGCCCGGGAGAGCCACGATGTGCTCTATACCCAGGCGGGGCCCGAAATCGGCGTTGCATCGACGAAATGTTTCACGACCCAGTTCATTGCGCTCTACCTGCTGGCCCTGAAGCTCGGGATCTCCAAGAAGACGCTGAGTGGCGAGCGGCTCGAGAAGGCGGTCGACGAATTGCGTCGGCTGCCCCGCATCATCGAGGAGACGCTGCAACTCGACGATCAGATCAAGGTGGTCGCCGGGCGCTATTTCCGTGCGACCAATTTCCTGTTCCTGGGTCGCGGTGTCATGTATCCGATTGCTCTCGAGGGCGCGCTGAAGCTCAAGGAGATTTCCTACATCCACGCCGAGGGTTATGCCGCTGGCGAGATGAAGCATGGTCCCATCGCATTAATCGACGAGAACATGCCTGTGGTCGTGATGGCGAATCAGGGTTCGGTGTACGAGAAGGTGATGTCGAACCTCGATCAGGTGCGCGCGCGGGATGGCCAGGTGATCGCAATCGCCTCGGTGGGCGACGACGCCATCGACGCGAAGGCCGACGCCGTGATCCGCATTCCGGAGCTCGGTGACTACCTGACGGCGCTGATTGCGACGATTCCGGTGCAGCTGCTCGCCTATCATATTGCGACGCTGAAAGGCACCGACGTCGACCAACCGCGCAATCTGGCCAAGAGCGTCACTGTCGAGTAACTCCTGCTCATGAAGCTGCGGCGCAACACGAAGACGATGCTGCGCGTGGCGTGGGCGATCGGCGTCATCGCATCTCTGCTGGCGTGCGAACGCCTCGAGTCGAAGGCACCGGAGACCCGGCCCCCAGAAGAGGAGGCGGCGCCAGGGGGGGCGACGGATACGTCGTTCAACGCCCGCCCCGACATCGTTGCCGATCTGCGCCTGGATGTCGCAGCCACGCGTCACCCCTCGGACGGCGGTGGGTCGGTGCGTTGGGATTGGGACGGCGGCGCGGCCCCCGCCCTGGTCGTGGGCGAGAGCGCAGAGTTCCCGATCGTGTTCACGGCTGGCCCCCACGGTATCCAGGAAGGCGGACTGCTCTTCTTGATGGCCCCGCCGTTCTGGGGCTGGAGCGGCATCCAACTCGAAGACCGCGCTCTCCCCGGCTTCACCGAGGTCGAGACTGCCGTGCCAGGCCTCCAGCTGGAGCCTCGCGTCCTCGATCGCCAATTGCTGGCGGTGACCTTCCGCGGGCGGGCACTCGCGGCCGGCGAGCAGGTGCGTCTCGTGTACGGTGCCGGGGCTGCGGGTGCCCGGGTGGATCGGTTTGCGGAACGGGACGCGCCGTTCCTGCTCGCAGTGGATGGGGATGGAGACGGGATTCGGGGGCTACTTGCCGAGCCGCTCCGGGTCGACGTCACCGCGGGCCCGGCGGCCCGCCTGGTTGCGTTGGTGCCGAGCGTGGTCCGGCCCGGAGAGGACGTGGAGCTTCGCGTGGCCGTTCTCGACGCGGACGGGAACGCTGGTGGCTCCCTGGGACACGATCCGTTTCATGTGCTCGTCGCGCCGCCGAAGGGTTTCCCGGACCTCGGTCCGATCCAGGTCGGAGAGGACGGGGTCGCCGTCGTCTCTTTTCGAGCGCCGGACGCCGGTGGGGGGCGCTTCCAGGTGCGCGCCGCCCATGAAGCTTCCATGGCCAGTGCGTCGAACCCGATCCAGGTCCACGCCCGGGCAGCCCGCCCACTCTGGGCGGATCTCCACGGCCACTCGCATCTTTCGGACGGCACCGGCACCCCGGACGATTTCTATCGCTACGCACGGGATGTTGCGGCCCTCGACGTGGCGGCGCTGACGGATCACGATCACTGGGGCCTGCCGTTTCTCGACGCGAGTCCGCCGGCCTGGCAGATGGTTCGCGATGCCGTGCAGCGCCACCACGCGCCGGGCCGCTTCGTCACGTTGCTTGGTTTCGAGTGGACGAACTGGCTCTACGGGCACCGCCACGTGCTGTACTTCGACGGCGAAGGGGCCGTGATCAGCTCTCTCGACGAGGCGACGGATCATCCCCAGGAGCTGTGGAGCGCCTTGCGCGGGCGGCAGGCCCTGACCTTCGCCCACCATCCGGCGGGCGATCCGATCGCCGTGGCCTGGGAGATCCCGCCGGATCCGGAGTTCGAACCGATCACCGAGATCGTGTCGGTGCATGGCAGCAGCGAGATGGCGCACACACCCGGGCCTGTCCGCGGCGGGCGTGAAGGCTCGTTCATGGTCGACGCCCTGGCCCGTGGCTACCGTCTGGGCTTCGTCGGGAGCGGGGACAGCCACGATGGGCACCCGGGCCTGACCCACTTGGCGGCGGACAGCGGCGGGCTGGCCGCCATCTTTGCCGAGGATCGGACCCGCGCCTCGGTACTGGCGGCGCTCCGGGCCCGGCGCAGCTACGCGACGAATGGCCCGCGGATCCTGCTTCGCGTCCATCTGGACGGCCAGCCGATGGGTAGTGCGGTCACAGCAGGATCCGAACATCGTTTCGAGATCGACGTAGCCGGGGCGGGGCCCATCGAATCGATCGATGTGATCCAGGGCGGCGAGCTCGTGGCTGCCTTCGAAGGGAATGGCGAGCTCGCCCTGGCCGTGGAAACCCTGTTGAGGGACCCACCGCCGGGTAGCTACGCGTACGTGCGGATCCGCCAACAAGATGGCGGCGCCGCCTGGAGCAGCCCCTTCTTCTTCACTGCGGATTGATTGCTACCTTTCACCGGTTCCCCGCTCCCTCTTTCCTCTGAGAGTGAAGTCCTTGCTCGCTGAATCCCTCGTCGAGGGCCTGAATCCGGAGCAGCGCACTGCCATCGAATGCACCGAGGGTCCGTTGCTCGTGCTGGCGGGCGCCGGCAGCGGCAAGACCCGGGTGCTCACCCATCGCGTCGCCTACCTGATCGGTGCTTGCGGCATTCCGCCGGAAGGCATCCTCGCGGTGACCTTCACGAACAAGGCCGCCGGTGAGATGCGGGGCCGCGTCGAGAAGCTACTCGGCCCCGAGGCGCAAGGGCTCTGGCTCTCGACCTTCCACTCCACCTGCGTGCGCATCCTGCGCCGGGAGATCGGTCAGCTGGGCCGCGAGCGTGGCTTCGTCATCTACGACCAGTCCGATGCATTGGGCGTCGTCAAAGAAGCGATGCGCCGCCATTCCCTCGACCCGAAGACCCAGGACGCGAAGCGGCTCAGCTGGAGCATCGACCAGTGGAAGAACGCAGGCTGGCTTCCGGCAGAAGCAGCCGAGAAGGCGAACGACCTCGACGCGGAGCACAGCGCGGAGATCTACGCCACTTACCAGAAGCTCCTGGCCGAAGCGAACGCGCTGGATTTCGGCGACCTGCTCCTGTTGACCGTCGAGCTCTTCGAGCGCTACCCGGAAGTCCTGCGCCACTACCAGGAGCGCTGGCAGTACGTGTTGGTGGACGAGTACCAGGACACGAACCGGGTGCAGTACCAGCTCGTGCAGCAGCTGGTCGGGCCTCATCGCAACCTCTGTGTGGTGGGGGATCCGGATCAATCCGTCTACGGATGGCGCGGTGCGGACATCCGCAACATCCTCGATTTCGAACGCGACTTTCCCGACGCCCAGGTTGTGAAGCTCGAGCGCAACTATCGTTCGACGCAGCGCATCCTGGCCGGTGCGGATGCCGTGGTGGACAACAACCCTGATCGTCCGCCCAAGAAGATGATCGCGGAAGGCGGCGAGGGCGAACGGATCATCCTGTATCAGGCGCGCGACGAACGGGACGAGGCCTCCCACGTGGTGCGCAAGATTCTCGAAGGCGTGAAGGATGGCGATAGGGCCTACGGCCAGCACGCGGTCTTCTATCGTACGAACGCTCAATCCCGGCCCGTCGAAGAAGAACTCCTCAAGTACGACGTGCCCTACGTGGTCGTGGGCGGCGTGCGCTTCTACGACCGGGCCGAGGTGAAGGACGCGCTCTCGTATCTGCGGCTGGCCCAGAACCCCCGCGACGATATGGCGCTCCGGCGGATCGTGAACCGCCCGGCGCGGGGGATCGGCAAGACGACGATCGAGCGGGCTGCCGTGCTTGCCGAGGAGCGCGGGACATCTCTGCTCGAGGGATTGCGCGCCTACGCCGAGGGCTCCGGTGGGCGTGTGCGCGGTAAGGTGGCCGAGTTCCTGACCCTCGTGAACAACCTGGCCTCGGGATTGCCGCATTGGGAGCCTGCTGAAGCGATCTCCGCCGTACTCGACCAGACCGGCTACTTGCGCGGGCTGGAGAAGGAAGCCACACCCGAGGCCGAGAACCGGGTCGAGAACCTGCGCGAGTTGATCGCGTCGGCGGAGGATTTCGAGGTCGCCAATCGCGGGCCCGAGGACGAAGGCCGTAGCCTGGTCGAACTCTTCTTGGACCAGGTTGCGCTGGTTTCGGATCTCGATTCCGCCGAGTTCCGCGACGATCGCGTTTCCCTGATGACCGTTCACTCGGCGAAGGGTCTCGAATTCCCTGTCGTCTTCGTGCTCGGCATGGAAGAGGGCGTGTTCCCTCACCAGGGCTCGATGCGCGACGAGCGGGCGATCGAGGAGGAGCGCAGGCTTTGCTATGTGGCGATGACGCGCGCCATGGAGGAGCTGACCCTCGCTCATGCGCTGGAGCGGCGGCGGTTCGGAACCCGCACGTTCGGGACGGTCTCCCGTTTCCTTCGGGAAGTTCCCCAGAATCTGGTGGAAGAGATCGGAGCGCCGGTCGCGACGCGTTCGTGGGAAAGCGAAGGGCGCGGCTATGACTACTCCTACGACCAGAGCGCACCGGAAGAAGGCGAATCTGGTGGCTCGGGTGCGGCAGTGGGCGGGCGAGTGCGCCATCCGGTCTTCGGCGTCGGAACGATCCAGGCCGTGATCGGTCGCGGGCCTGCCCAGAAGCTGCGGATTCGTTTTGATCATGCTGGCGTGAAGACCGTCGTCGTGCGCTACGCCAACCTCGAGCCCGCTTGAGATGAGCGGCCCCATCGACCGGGTGCGTCAGATGCGGCGTCTCGCGGCGAGCATGCGTGCACAGTTGGAGGCCGCGGTCCTGCGGGCGGGGCTCGAAGCGGGGCTGTTTCAGGCGCTCGTCGACGAGCCGATGACCGCGGCCGAGCTTGCCGAAGCTAAGACTGCGCCTCTCGACCTGATCGCCGCATGGTTGCGAGCGGCCCACGCCCACGGCCTGCTTCTTCGCCGCGAGGGGCGATTTCGCCCGGTCCCCTATGTCCGCTGGCTCTTGGAGGGTCAGGACGCCGAAGCCGCTCGTGCGATGCTCGACCAGACCGCGCTGACCTATGTCCCTCTGCAGGCCCGTCTCCCGGCCCTTCTCCAGGGGGAGGCACGCCCGACCTTCGGCAAGGACCCGGAAGAGGCTCTCCGGGTCGCCATCGGCTCGCGGGTGACCGAGGGGGCCGCCCTTTCGGTGCTTCGCAGGCTACCGGGCGTGCGCGACGCGAGGCGTATCCTCGATGTCGGTTGTGGCGAAGGTACCTACCTTGCCGATCTGCTCGTCCGCTTCCGGGATGCCCTCGGTACCGGCGTCGAGCTGGACCGCGCGGTGGCCGAGAAGGCTCGCACGCGCCTTCGTGCGGCGGAGGTGTTCCGTCGTTGTGAGATCCTCGACGGAGATTTCATGGAGCTGTCGCTTCCGCGCGACACCTTCGATCTGGTTCTGTTGAACAACAATCTGCACTACTTCGATATCGAGGGTCGCGCGGCTCTGTTCGATCGGGTGCATGGCTGCCTTGCAGACGGCGGCACACTCGCGATCCAGACCCCCCTGGTCAGTAGTTCAGTGGCGGCTCGTGCGCTCGGAGTCCGCGCCGCCATGGCCTCATTCGATCTCTTCCTTCGAGCCCATGAGAATCTCCACGGCCTCCCGGTACTGGCCGAGCTCGCGGCGCAATTGCGCGACGCGGGTTTCATCAAAGTGGGCGATCGCGGGGTTGGGCTGGGTGGGCTCGCGAGATATGTGTGGGCCAGGAAGGCGGGCACGCGGTAGGTGCGAAAGGACTGGCTCGAGGCGAATAGGAACATCTGGAATGACCGGGTTCCGATTCACGTAGGAAGTGATTTCTACGGCGTGGACGGGTTCAAGGCCGGTGGAGAGATCCTGCACGCCTACGAGCTCGAGGAGGTGGGTCCTCTAGCCTGAACTATGCACGAAAGTTGGCTGAGAAGCTGGCTTTCCAATGTTTCAGCGTGCCGCGCGGCGATTGACGCTGACGGATCTCGTTTTGGGTGGTCGATGCCCATTCCGTGGCGCGAATGCGGAGTGTGCTTCG
>JAAETT010000016.1 GCA_024228115.1 bacterium | reverse complement strand
TGGCTCGCTCATCTGGGTAGATGGCAACGAGGTTGTGGCCACCGTCCCTCACTCCGAAGGTCGCCAAGGTCTTGATCGATATACTGGGCCGACCAGCCATCAACGCATCGAGGGACTTAGATCGTGTGGTGCTTGAGACCACGGGGAGCTCCCGGTCCTCCATCAGGACATGCGGGGGGAGCTCCGCCATACGTTCTGCGGGGGATATCTCCTCATCCCAGTCGGCATCCAGGTATTCGGCGTAGAGCGCACGCACTACGGGCATGGCTGCGGGGAGTTTGATGTCCCCTTCGAAGCGCTGAACCAGGTCCACTACGGAACCCTGGGTTTTCTCAGCGAAATCCCCCCAGCGTTGCATGCCTCCCTCTGCGTGGAAGATGGCGAACGAGGGTTCGTTGTCAACTCGGAAGGGACTGGTGTAGATGAGGCGGTTGCCGTCCTTGCGAGCCGGCTCGTGCCCGTAGTGGTGCATCACGAAACTGATGCTGAGCTCTTCTTTGATCTGCTCTATGGAAACTTGTAGCGGGGTGAGCGACTTGGACACGGTGACGTAGAGCTTTCTATCGGGGGAGGCAGAAGCCGAAGACCCGCCTAGGTACAACGGCCTCCACCTCCCGATCTTGCTACGGCCGTTGGCCGGCTTCGAGGATGGGTAGTCCACCCTCTGTGGGTATGTAGATGATCTGGTTATCTGTGCGGTCGAGCTGGTCGACGTACAGCCAGGTGATGTACTCAGGGGTCAGCGAGTCA
>JAAETT010000015.1 GCA_024228115.1 bacterium | reverse complement strand
GTGACAGTCTGTGCGGTAGAATCCGGCTTCATGAAGGGGCCCTTGTTGAGGGGAAACGGGTGTCGCAACACGTTTCTACCGCAACTGGGGCCTTCTTCAATTCAGGAACGCGACTTCTTCATGAATTATTCGGGCTAGGGCGCTCGATCCAGGGGCCCGAGGTCGTCGTACAGCTCACGGACGGGGAGTGAGGGGCCGATTCGCGTGCTCACCTCGCCAGGTAGGAGACGCCGGTCAGCTGCTCGCTCAGGTGCCAGAGCTTCCGAGCGGTCTCCTCGTTGCGGACATGCCTGGCGATTCTGGCCGGGCCGGCCGAGCGGGCGGTTTCGCGCCGCTTGACCGGGCCGTAGTACGCGTTTGGCTCGGTGTCCGGGCGCGTCGTGGCCATGAGCGTTGGCAGTGCGTGTTGGCGATCACGAGAAACCGTAGAAATCTGATCATCTAGCCGTGGTCGCGCGCGAGTGCTGGTTTCTCGTCAGAACGGCGAATCGGTGTCGGTCGGATCGGTGTCGAGTTCGCGATCGAGAGCCGCGAGGTAGTG
>JAAETT010000014.1 GCA_024228115.1 bacterium | reverse complement strand
GTGACAGTCTGTGCGGTAGTATCCGGCTTCATGAAGGGGCCCTTGTTGAGGGGAAACGCGTGTCGCAACACGTTTCTACCGCAACTGGGGCCTTCTTCAATTCAGGAACGCGACTTCTTCATGAATTATTCGGGCTAGAGGCCCGATGTTCCAAGCGATTTCCGTTCGTTACCCTGTCCAGGCGAGAGGGGAGAGCTGACGTGACCGCTGGAACGGGTTCGGATCTGGGTTCGGAGACGGCCGTCCATGCCGGCGGAGAGGAGCGTCTGACCGTTCTTCAGGCGAAGTTCGCGGCCTACCTTTCCTGGAGCCAGCCGTTTCTCCACTCCTTGATTTCGGGCCTGGACGAGCACGTCAACAACGTCGTCCTCTGCAATCGCACGGAGAACCTGAACCGCTTTCCGGTCCCGAACGTCGAGCGGATCCCGACCCGCTACCTGGTGAAGCCCCGGCTCGGCGTGCTCGCGGCGAGCTACCTGCGCCGTACCTGGCGGCCGGATGTGATGCACGGGCATTTTGGCTGGTCGGGCCTCCGGTTGCTCCTGATGAAGCAGATGATGCGGGTCCCGTTGGTCGTCACCTTTGGCGGGCGCGATGTCGGCTTGCAGATGCTGCTGCCGGATTTCGATCGCCTGTACGCGGCGATGCTCGGGGGAACGGACGCGATCATCTGTGTCTCGAAGGACCTGCGCAGCAAGTTGATCGACGCGGGTGCCGACCCGGATCGCATCCACGTCGTCTACCGCGGCACGGACCTCTCGCGTTTCGAATACGTCGATCGCAGGGCGCGACCTGCGGACGATCCGGTTCGAGCGCTGATGGTCGGACGGATCGTCGAAAAGAAGGGCCACCGCTACGCGCTCGAGGCTCTCGAAGCACTGGCGGCCAAGGACAAGAAAGTCCATCTGACGGTGGTAGGCGAGGGCGAGGCCTATCACGAAATTCGACGACTTCGCCGCCGGCTGGGGCTGCAAGGCGAGGTCGAACTGGTCGGATCGACGGACCACCACGGTGTGCGCCAACACATGCGCGAATCCGATTTCCTGGTGCACTGCTCGATCACCCCCGAAAGCGGTGACGTCGAGGGAATTCCCAATGTCGTCGTCGAAGCCCAGGCCATGGGCTTGCCCGTGATCGGAACGATCCACGGCGGGATCGGCGAGGCCGTTCGGGATGGCGAGACGGGGCTGCTCGTTCCGGAGCGCGCGGTCGTGCCCTTGACCGAGGCCATCGAGGCGCTGATGGATCGGGAGCGCCGCCTTCGCTTCGGGCGCCAGGCCCGGGATTTCGTCGAGGCCAACTTCAACATCAAGAGCCAGGTCGATCAGCATCTGGCCATCTACGAAAAAGTGGTGGCCACGACGCGCTCGGACCCGGAGTGGAAGGTTCACAACTGGCTGCCGGACGACTACTCGGCGCTGGTCGATTGCACCCTGTTGGCCCAGAACATCCGCCATCCAACCGAGTTCTCGATTGCCGAGCTGCTGGAACGTCTCGTCTGGGCACGCCGACTCGAAGGACGTCTCAACGCCAGCTCCGAATTCGAGGCAGATCCGGACGGCGCCGCCCGGGCCTTCTTGCCCGAGGCTAGCCAGCTTTCTGGGGGCGAGGTCGATGGAGAACGCCGGGTGGGCCTACCCAGGGCGCTCTTCTCCGTTCTGCGAGCGGTGGTTCGCCGGGCTCTGGGTCGGTCCGAGAAGGGCGCCACCGTGGAGACCACACTCGAACAGCTCTACAACCTGAAGGGCTACATGCCCCAGGCAGTCAAGTTCCCGATGAAGATCGGTCTCGGCCGCATCCTGGCCTGGGCCATCGAGCGCCGGCACAAGGCCCGCCACGGGCAGATCGGGACACTCGAAGAGGTGGATCGCCGCGTCTTCGAGTTCTTCCGTGCCGGCGGTGACCTCGATGCCTACGAGTCCGCCCATGAGCAGGGTCCCCAGGAGTCGCTTCCCCCGGGCAGCCCGCTGGCCTGAGCGGGTGGCGACGGATTCCGGATCCAACCCGCCGGCAGACGCGTGAGGCGATTCATTCCGGTTGGCACGGCGACGGCACGCAAGGCCTGCTTCGCCGGCGCTGGGGCGGCGGTGCTGATCCTGCTCCTGCTTCCGAAGCCCTGGGAGCTTTCGACCGGCCCCGGCTTCGCGGATGTGCCCGGGCGGCCCTTCCGGGAGATCGTGGCCATCTCGCTCTTCTGGGGAACCGCCTTCAACGGGCTCCTGTGTCTGGTCCTCGCTGGGACAGCCCGGCTCTGGTCGCGTCCGCTGGAAACGCCTCTTCGGGTTTCGCCCCAAGCGCCCATCAGCCGCCGGATCTGGATCGGTCTGCTGCTCCTCGCGGCGCTCGCCGGCGCCCTGCGCTGGCCGATCAGTGGCCGATCGCTTTGGTGGGACGAAGGATGGTCGATCGATCGGGTGATCGTGGGCCAGGCGCTTCCAAGTGAAGATGACCCGGATCGGCTAGAGCACGAGCCTCCAGCCTGGTCGCATGTGCTGTGGCGCTACGGAAAGCCGACGAATCACATCCCGTACAACCTGTTGGCGCGGGTCTCGGTCGACGCCGAGAGAATCATGAGCGGCGCCGAAAGTTGGCAGTTCTCGGATCGCGCGTTCCACCTGCCGGCAGTGTTGGCCTCGATGCTGAGCGTGATCTTGTTGGGCGTCTTCGTCTGGCGGTTGGGATTTCCGGGAGCAGCCCTGGCGGCGGCGGGCCTGCTGGCGATTCATCCGTGGCATCTCCGGTACGGTGCAGAGGGGCGCGCCTACACGTTGAGTGTGCTGATCGCGGTCGGTGCAGCGTTGCTGCTCCAAGAAGCGCTCCGGTGCGGGCGTTTTCGACAATGGCTCGCGTATGGCGCCAGCATGACGCTCTTGATGTGGATCCAACCGGCCCATATCTATCTGGCGGTGGCCTTCAGCGTGGCGGCGCTGGCTGGGATCGCGCTGACCCAGGCCAGCCGACGAGACCGGGCGACCCTGCTGCTTCGCTTCGTGGTCGTGAATGTCCTCGCCGTGATGGCCTTCGTCGCACTCTGTGCGCCGCTCATCTCCCAGGCCATGGACTGGAGCGATGTCTGGCAATCCGGCGACACGGTGAATGCGGGTGTGCTTCGCCGGGTCTGGGTCTGGATGACGCTCGGCGTGCCGTTTCGGGCCATCACCGAGAGCATCGCCCACGACCCCTTCCCCTCGTTCCAGGCCTGGATGGAGACCGCACCGTGGCTGGGGGCGTTGGTGTTTCAGGGGGCTCCGCTGCTCGTGGCGATCGGCTTTGGCCGGGTGGTGGCGCGTCCCGGTCCGGCACGCTGGCCGCTCGTGGCGCTGGTACTGGCGCCGGCTCTGATTCTGTTCGTGTCCTGGGCGAACCAGATGTACTTCTATCCGCGCTTCGTGATCTACGCCGCGGCGGTGTTCGCAGCGCTGCTGGCCATCGCCGCCGAGGGGGCGCTCGCGTTGGCCGCAGCGCGGTTCGGTGCCGGTCTGCGCCGGGTTCTGGTGCCCGCCGGATTGCTCGTGTTGGTCGCGGCCTTTCAATGGCTGGTGTGGCCCGAGACCCAGCTGCTGCTGACGCGCCCCTACTCGCCCATGCGAGAAGTCGCGGAGCGCTTGCGTACGGAAGCGGGCGATTCGCCCAGTTCGATCCTTCGTGCGGGCTACGGCCTCGGCGGTGGAATCGTGCGGATCTACGATCCGTGGATCCAGTACGTCGATGAGGCGCGGGAGATCGTGGACCTGGAGCGAGAATCCAGGCGCGCCGAGAAGGAGCTGTACGTGTTCTACGGGTATCCTCGTCAGAACGAAGCCAAGCGCCCGGACGGCATCGCCTTGTTGCTGGATCCGGAGCGCTATGCGGAAGTCGGTCGCTTCCAGGGAATCGAACCGCAGTTCACGTATCGGCTGTTCCGGTATCTCGCGTCCGGCGAAACAGAAGAGGGCTCAGGAGGCCTCTGAGGCTCGCCCGCGGCGGCTCCATCGACTGCTCGGAGACCGTTGCCTATTCTCGGCCGAACCGGTTCGGGAGCTGCGGCAGCCAATCATGTGCGGGATTTTCGGCTTTGCCGGCTTCGAGGATGATGCTCTCTTGCGCCGCATGGGGCAGGTGATCGTTCACCGTGGGCCCGATGGCGAGGGCGCCTACACCGAGCCCCGCTTCTCTATGGGCATGCGGCGGCTGTCGATCATCGATCTCGAAGGTGGAAGCCAGCCGATCGCCAATGAGGACGGCTCCCTCATCGTGTGCTTCAACGGGGAGATCTACAACTACCGGGAGCTTCGCGACGAGCTCGTGAAGCTGGGCCATCAATTCAAGACCCAGAGCGATACGGAGATCCTGGTCCACGCCTACGAGCAATGGGGGGTCGATAGCCTCGATCATCTGAATGGTATGTTCGCCTTTGCCCTCTGGAACACCCGGCACAGGGAGCTCTTCATCGCCCGGGATCGCGCCGGCCAGAAGCCGCTGTACTACACCCAGCAAGGCGGGCGGCTGCTGTTTGCATCCGAGGTGAAGTCGCTCCTCGAAAGCGAGGACGTTCCGCGGGCGTTGAACCGTCAGGCGGTCGATCCCTACCTGACGCTTCGCTATGTGCCCCAGCCCGAGACGCTCTTTGAAGGCATCCGCGTCCTGCCGGCGGGCCACTTCATGCGCTGGCGTGAAGGTGAGCTGACGATCCGTCGCTACTGGGATGTGGAGACGCCCGGCGGACCCTACCGATCCGAAGCCGAGGATCAGCAGGAGCTGGAAGAGGTCTTCGAGGACGCGGTGCACCTGACGATGAGGAGTGATGTCCCTTTCGGTGCCTACTTGAGCGCCGGGATCGATTCGAGCCTGGTGGTGGCTGCGATGGCGCGTCACACCGACCGAGTGAAGACCTTCTCGATCGGCTTCGATTCGCCGATCGATGAGACGGCAGATGCGCGCAACCTGGCCGCCCGGCTCGGCTGTGATCACCATGAGATCCACGCCCGGCCCGAAGATTTCGAGCATCTGCCGAAAGCCATCTATCACCTGGAAAGGCCGATTGGTGACGTGCTGATCCTCGCCTACTACTTGCTGGCCGAGACGACCCGCCGCGAGGTGAAGGTGGTGCTCTCGGGGGAGGGCGCCGACGAGAGCTTCGCCGGCTACTCCTTCCACAAGATCATCCGCTGGACGGAATGGGCCCATAAGGTCGTGCCCGGTTTCCTGACCCGCAATGTGGTCGCGCCTGCGGTGGCCAACGCACCCGTGGACATGCTGGACAAGCTCTTCGTCTATCCCGCCCACCTCGGCAAGCAGGGGCGTAAGAAGACCGCCGACTACTTGCGGCACTACAAGCGCCGCAGCCTGAACAGCAACTACATCGCCTTGAAGGCGCTCTTCGATCTGGACGAGCGACGTGGCCTCTACAGCGAAGGCTTTCGCGGAGCGGCCACGGAAGATTGGGTGCGCGGCGATCCGCAGGAAGGCCCTTTCCTAGATCGCCTGCTCAAGCTTCAATTCGACGACTGGCTCCAGGACAACCTGCTCTTGCGCCAGGACAAGAACACCATGGCCCACTCCTTGGAGCTGCGATGTCCCTTCCTCGACCATCGCATCATCGAGCTGGCCTTCCGGATGCCTGCTCGCATGAAGCTGCGGGGCTTTACAGACAAGTACGTGGAGCGCCAGCTCGGGAAGAAGTTCCTGCCCGGCGAAAACGTGCAACGCAGCAAAAATCCGTTTTACTTCCCGCTCGAGTATTTTCACGAGAGCAAGGCAATCCAGGATTTGATCCGGATGTGCCTCGATGAGGAACGGGTGCGGCAGCGTGGCCTCTTCGACCCGAAGGTCGTGAGCCAGCTGCGAACACGAATGGAGACCGGCGAGTTCATCTACCTGAAGCAGGTGATGAGCCTCGTCATTCTGGAACTCTGGCAGATGATCTTCCTCGATCGCGAGACGTTGTGGTGAGGAAGTCCTTGGAAGGGGAAATGCGATGATTCTGATTACTGGTGGTGCAGGCGTGGTAGGTCGGCGGCTCTGCAAGGGCCTCATCGAAAAAGGCTTCGAGATTCGAGTTCTCGATCGGCCGGGCACGAGTCTTCCGGGCCTGGATGTCGATCTCGTACACGGGGACATCACGGATCCGACGACCCTGGAGGGGCTCTTCGATGGCGTCGAGACGGTCTACCACCTGGCAGCCGTGATCCTGCCTCCGGACGACTCCTGGTTCCAGCGGGTGAATGTGGAGGGCACCCGCAACGTGATCGAAGCTGCGACGGAAGCCGGGGTGAAGCATTTCGTGTTGATCTCGTCCGCTTCGGTCGTCTATCCGCATACCACGGCCTACTCGCTTTCGAAGCGCCAGACCGAGGCGATGATCTCCTCTCAGACAGCCATGGCGTACACGATCATTCGTCCGACGCTGGTGTACGACGAGAACGGTGGCGAAGAGTTCATGCGCTACCTCGATCAGTTGAAGAGCTGGCCGATCGTGCCGATCATCGGGGACGGCAAGGCCTTGAAGAATCCGGTGCATACGGACGACATCATGGACGGCTTGATCGCCATCGCCGGAAACGAGAAGACCCACGGCAAGACCTACGCCTTCAGCGGTGGCGAAGAACTCGGCATGTGGGAGCTCTCGAAGCTCATGCTCGCCCATCAGGGGATGAGCCGTCCGTTCGTGAAGATCCCCGTCTGGGCGGCCAAGGTCGTCGCCTGGGTGCTGGGCATGGTGATGGCCAAGCCGCCGATCTCGTGGCAGATGATCGCCGGTGTCATCCAGGACGCGAACCTGAGCCACGCGAACGCCACGGAGGATTTTGGCTACGACCCCAAGGGCGTGCATGAGGGCTTCCAGATCTGCTGGCCTCGTTAGCACCGCCGCCCGTGACGGTCGGTCCCGCCGAGACGCGTCTCGAAGCCGGTCTGCTCGCGCTGTTGTGTGCGGTGGTCCTGGCCTATTGGGCGTTCCAGTTCCAACCCTTCGTGGTGCCGAACAACGACTACGCGTCCTTCGAGCGCACGGCCCAGAGCTTCGCCGCGTTGGAGCCCCCTCCGAATTACAAGCGGATGCCGATCCTGCCGGCACTGATGGCGTTGGTGGGGCCCCACCTTCCGGGCGAACGTCCGTACCTCGCGGCGGCTCTGGGATGGAACCAGCTGTTCTCCCTGGCGAGCCTCCTGGGACTGTTCCTGATCGGGCGTCGAACGATCGGCGGCGGCGCGCTGCTACTCCCGCTGCTCTTCGCGACCACGACCCAGTTCCATGCGAACGGGCTTCAGCCCCTGGTCGAGCCGAGCCTCGGTTGCTTTGCGATCTGGGCTTTTGTCTTTCAGGCTCGGGGTTCCGGCTGGCAGTATGCGTTTGCCGCGGCTGCGGCGTTGTCTCGCTACGAAGCCGCCGTGCTCATCCCGATCCTCTTCCTGGCGGAATGGGCCGAGGGACGACGGCTGGGTCCTCCGTTCTGGAAGGCCGCAGGGGCCACGCTTCCGCTGCTTCTCTGGGCGGGTACCGGAGCCCTCGGCGGCACGGGGGGGACCAGCTACTACGATCTGATGGCTGGCATGGGTTTCCAGCCCGCCCCCGGCTTCTTTCTGCGATCGCTGAAAGAGCCCTTCGCGGGTTGGTACACGAGCCGATGGATCTGGTTCATCCCCTTCGTCGGGGTGGTGGTTCTTCCGCTCGTGGCGGGCATCGTCGTCGGGCTTCGCGAACGCCGAGTGGCGGCGCTTTCGATGCTCGGATTCGGCCTGGTGTGCGTTTCCGTGATCGTCGGATTCGGCATCAACAAGGCTCGTTATGTCTACTCCACCGAGTGGATCTGGCTGCTGTTGTGGGTGTGGGGAGCGTTCCGTCTCGCGGAATGGGGAGCGCTCGCCTTGGAGCGGTTCAAGCCCTGGGGAGCCAGGGCAGTGGCGGGAGTGAGTCTCGTGCTCTCGGCTTCAGGCCTCGTCTTCTGGGTGCGCAAGATGGCGGCGGAGCAGCAGACCTTGTCGTTGGGCATCGAGTTCGCGTTCCTGGCGGTTGCGGTCGTTCTCGGCGGAGTCGCAATCGTGCGCGGATTGGCGTCGGTATCGACGCGTCCGTGGCGGATGGCGGCGGCCGCCGGTCTGCTGGTTGCGGTCATCCCCCTGGTGGCCGGCGGCATGCTGGGGAAGCAGCGTGCCGTGCACAAGATCTTCTACGCCAATTGGTCTGCGGTTCAGGTGGCCGAATGGCTCCAGCAAAACGTCCAGCCAGGAGAGAAGGTGGCTTTGCTGCCCCGTACCCACGTGGTTCATCTGGCCGGGATCGAGCCGCAACGGCTCGTCTCCTATTCGGGATTCGAAGCGGAGGATCTCGAGGGCCTCCGCCCGGAATTCGAACGCAAGGGGATTTCCCTGGCGGTCTTTACGGATCGCGGTCCTCTTCGGAATCCCTCCCACCACCACTACTACCGGCTGAAGAAGACCTACCTGGCGGAGATCTTCGAGACCGGCGCTCCCGTGGCTGGATTCGAGCATTTGGCGACGCTTCCCCTTCCCGAGCATCTGGACGAGAAAGACATCCAGATCTACCGCTTCACGGGAAAGCGCTGAGCCCCGCGGGATGGTTGCCAGACGCGAGCCGGGGGGCGATGGTCCCGACAAGATGAACGAGGAGACGCTCGCCTACCGGGACAACCCGCGCTTCTGGCCCTATATCCAGATCGCTCGGATCGACCATTGGTTCAAGAACGTTTTCATGCTGCTCGGCGTGTTCGTGGCGTTCTTCGTGGATCCGAGCCTGTTCGGCTGGTCGAGCGTTCCGGTCCTGCTCCTGGCGCTGTTTGCCACCTGCCTCACGGCCAGCAGCAACTACGTCCTGAACGAGACCCTGGATGCGGCCTTCGACCGGAAGCATCCGACCAAGCGTCGTCGTCCGGCCGCCAACTGGGAGATCCGCCGCCGCTACGCGCTCATCGAGTGGCTGGTGCTCGGGGCGATCGGCATCGGCCTGGGGCTGCTGGTGAACGTGCCGTTCACCGCCTCTCTCATCGCCCTGTGGGTGATGGGCGTGTTCTACAACGTGCGCCCGATGCGGACCAAGGAAGTTCCGTACATCGACGTCCTGTCGGAATCGGTGAACAACCCGATCCGGTTGCTGCTTGGATGGTTCGCCCTCATTCCCCACAGCTTCCCGCCGCTCACGTTGATCCTGGCGTACTGGATGGTGGGCGCATTCTTCATGGCCATGAAACGCTTCGCAGAATACCGGGAGATCGGGAACCCGGGCGTGGCAGCTCGTTATCGCCAATCGTTTGCCTACTACGACGAGCCGCGCCTCCTGATCAGCCTCTTCTTTTACGCGATCGCGAGTGCGCTCTTCTCGGGCATGTTCATCGTCCGCTACCACCTGGAGCTGATCCTGGTGGTACCGCTGCTGGCGGGCTTCTTTGCCTACTACATGCAGCTCGGCCTCAAGCCGAACAGCCCGGTGCAGAACCCGGAACGGCTCTACCGCGAACGCGGCTTTGCGCTCTACATGCTGGCGACCATGGCTTTCGGGGCGCTTCTGATGCTCACCGAAATCCCCGCGCTCTACGACCTCTTCAACGTCGAGCTTGCCAAAGCCCCAGCGCTCTGGACCCTGGGCCGCCCCTAAGCAAGTCAACCAGCGGGGACGGAGTTTACAATTGACTTGTTGAGGGGCTGAGCCCCTCAACAAGTCAATTGTAAAATCCGTCCCCGCTGGTTGACTTATTCGGGTTCGAGGACGCCTTGCAGGGCGTCCTCGATGGTGTCGAGAGAGCGGATGTCGAGCTTTTCGCGCACTTCATCGGGGACTTCGACGAGATCTTTTTCGTTGCGTCGGGGGATCAGCACAGTGGTGACACCGGCGCGGGCCGCAGCGAGGAGCTTCTCCTTGATGCCGCCGACCGGCAGGACGCGTCCGCGCAGGGAGATCTCGCCGGTCATGGCCACGTCGCCCCGGGCTCGGCGTTCTGAAAGCACCGACACGATTGCAGCCGAGAGCGCCGCGCCTGCGGAGGGGCCGTCCTTGGGGACGGCTCCGGCGGGAACGTGGAGGTGGATCTCCATGCCGTTCGCAAACGGCTCGGCCAGACCCAGGCGTTCTGCATTGGCGCGAACCCACGAAAGAGCGGTCTCGGCGGATTCCTTCATGACATCACCGAGCTGGCCGGTGAGCCGCAAGCGGACGCCTTTCCCTCCGGGCACGGAGGAGGCTTCGATGAACAGGATGTCGCCACCGTGGGCCGTGGCCGCCAGACCGACGACCACGCCAGGCAGCGTCGTCCGCTCGGCGGTCTCCGGAAGATGAGGCGGCGGACCGAGTGCCTCGGAGGCGAAGGCCGCATCGGCAACGATCGGCGCGGCTTCCGGGGAGCCGGCAATGCGGGCGGCGACCTTTCGCATCAAGGTGGCGAAGTTCCGTTCGAGGTTTCGGACACCGGCCTCCCGGGTGTATTCGTGGACCACCAGATCGACCGCGTCGTCGGTCACCTCAGCCTGTTCCGATGTCAGGCCGTGGGCTTCGAGCTGCTTGGGGATCAGGTGGCGGCGGGCGATCACGAGCTTGTCGCGATCGGTGTAGCCGGGCAGCTCGATCACTTCCATTCGGTCGAGCAAGGCCGGGGGAATGGTCGAGAGGGAATTGGCGGTCGCGATGAAGAGCACCCGCGAAAGATCGAAGGGCACCTCGAGGTAGTGATCGGAGAACGTGTTGTTCTGCTCCGGGTCGAGCACTTCGAGGAGTGCGGACGAAGGATCTCCGCGAAAATCCGCTCCGAGCTTGTCGATCTCGTCGAGCAGGAAGACCGGGTTGTGCGAGCCTGCCCGTCGCAGATTCTGCAGGATGCGGCCGGGCATCGCGCCGACGTAGGTGCGCCGATGGCCGCGGATCTCCGCCTCGTCGCGAACACCGCCGAGGGAAGCCCGGGCAAACTTCCGGCCCATGGCGCGGGCGATCGAGCGCCCGAGGGACGTCTTGCCGACGCCCGGTGGCCCGACGAAGCAAAGGATCGGCGCCTTCGCGTCCGGCGCGAGCAAGCGCACGGAAAGGTATTCGAGAATGCGATCCTTCACCTTCTCGAGATCGTGGTGGTCCTCGTCCAGGACCTGTCGGGCAGCGGCCAGATCGAGATGATCGTCGGTAGAGACCGACCAGGGCAGATCCGCCACGCATTCCAGGTAGGTACGCAGCAGGTGACGATCGGGCGCGTGCTGGGGCAGGGCGCGGAAGCGTCGCAGCTCCCGGTCCGTATGCTTGCGGGCCTCGGCAGGCAGTTCCGCGTTCTCCAACCGATCGGCGAGATCGTCCGCCTCGCGTTGACCTTCATCGCCTTCGCCAAGCTCTGATTCGATATCCCGCATGCGTCTTCGCAAGAGTCTCTCGCGGCGTTGCGGGTCGATCTCGTCGCTCGATTCTTCGTCCTTCAGTGCCTGCTGCGTCTCCGCGATCGTCACCTCACGCTCGAGAACGCTGGCCAGCTTCCAGAGCCGGGCCGCGGTATCGGGCTCGGCCAGCAGCTCTACCCGCTCTTCCATGCTCATGGGCAGATTCGCGGAAATCAGATCGGCCAGGAGCCCGGGCGTGGGAAGCTGGCTCAGCATCGTCTTCCACTCGTCCGGGTAGTCGTCGCGTACCTCGATGACCTGGTGGGCCAGATGCAACACGTGCTGCCGGGCCGTCTCGCCCTCCGGGCTGGTCTCCGCCGCCTCCACGATCGGGTCGATGGCAACCCTCAGGCCGCCGGGGCTTCCCGGGAGCTCGCGCATTCGCGTCCGGACTACGCCGACCACGAGCGCCTGGCGCGCCTCGTTGCGCGCATCCACCACCCGCACGACCCGGGCGATACACGCCACCGGGTGGAGATCGTCCATGCCAGGGTTTTCGGTTTCCGGATCCCGCTGGGAGGCGACGACCAGGTAGCCACCATCGCCGGCTTCCTCGAGGGCGGCCAGCGAGCCGGGGCGGCCCACCGTGAGGGGCACGTTCATGCCCGGGAACACCACCGCGTTGCGCACCGGCAGCACAGGCTGCTCGGCAGGCACCTCCAGCATCTCGTCCCCGAACACACGAATGCGGACCGTGTCCGTGCCATTCGCGCCCATTTCGTCGCTCAACCCGACCCTCCCCCGACGAGGTGAAGACCCAAACCTAGGCCCCATGGGGCGCTGGTCAAACCGGCGTAACTGCGCGACAAGACAGGGGAAACGTCTGGGGCTGATGCACCGGGAGGCCGGCTGGGCTCTCGGCCTCTACCCAGCCAACGCGACCCCGCTGGCTCGCTGCAGGCTCGATGACAGAACGCTTCCCGATTGCCGAACTCGACCAGGTCCAGACCCGCCCACTCGGCCCATTCCCGGAGACGGCCGAGCTGCGCTTCAGGGTGCTGCTGCGCCCTCGGCTGCCCCCGGCGTAGAGAGCTGCCCTTGCCTTCTGAGGATCCTCCTTTGATCCGAAACGGTCGTTTGTTGACCGCTGATCGGGTCCATTCATAGCAACGTAAGCGGTCAGACATCGACGTTCTTCCCCGGCTCGCCGTCACGATGTAGACCCACCGCATGACAATCCAGAAGGAGGCGGCGTGCGGGTGCAAGCGAACGGCAAGGTGAGACGGTCGAGCGAAGAGTGGCGGGAGATCC
>JAAETT010000013.1 GCA_024228115.1 bacterium | reverse complement strand
TCATGGGCTGGCGCCGAGTTCGGCCCGGAGCCGGGCTCGACGCGTGCGAGAGTGGGCAGCCCCCGCGCCCGCCTACCCCAAGAGTCGGAGGGGCCTACCTTCCCGTCGTGCACGTTCTGATCCTCACCAGCCTGCTCCTGCTCTTGCCCACGGCAGGAGCCGCTGAGGCACTGATTCCCCTCCCATCGCAGCCCGCGCAGATCGCGTGGCCGAGCGTTGCCTGGCAAGAAACGAAGCTCGTGCCGAGCGTCGATTCGAAGGCCCTGGCTTTGGCGGTCAGGAAGATTTTCGAGAGTCGACCGGCCGGGGGTCTCCCGGACACCCGTGCCGTGTTGATCGTCCAGGGCGGCAAGATCGTTCTCGAGCGCTATGCCGAGGGCTTCGGCCCGGAGTCGCGATTTCATTCCTGGTCGATGGCCAAGAGCTTCGTGCAATGCCTCGTCGCCATCCTCGTGCGCGACGGCCCGCCCGCGGCCGACGCCCCAGGTCCGGTGCCAGCCTGGAGCGCAGCGGATGACCCTCGCCACCGCCTCACCCTCCGCCAGCTTCTCAACATGACCACAGGGCTCGACAATGCAGACGGCGACGCTGACCCGCAGGCCTTCGTCGGCCAGCTCCTGTTCGGCTCCAACGCACAAGACATGGCGGGCCATGCGGCCAACGTTCCGTTCCTGCACGACCCCGGGACCCATTGGGCCTACTCGACGGGAACCAGTGCAATTCTTGGCGGCATCGTCTCACGCCTGACAGGCCCCAGCCGTGAAGCCACCAGGGCCTGGATGGAAAAGGAATTGCTCGACCCGCTCGGGATCAAGAGCCTCATCGCCGAATCCGACAGCCGCGGCCAACTGGTTGGTGGCAGCCACGTCTGGGCGACAGCTCGGGATTGGGCGCGCCTTGGTCTGCTCTACCTGCGCGACGGTGAATGGGACGGCCGGCGTATCCTTCCCGCAGGCTGGGTGGACTTTTCACGCACCCGCGCACCGGTCGACAACAACGGAACCTACGGTGCTCACTTCTGGCCGAATCTTCCAGCCCGCGGGAAGCAGTTCGATCCTCTGCCCGGCGCACCCGGCAGTGCGTTCCAGATGACCGGCAACGGCGGCCAGTATGTTGTGCTGGTTCCGGAACGAGACCTATTAGTCCGTAAGCGGCCAGCCTCGGACGTGGTTGCAGCCCGTATCGCGGGGTCTCAGCCTGTCAGGGGCCCGAGGGGAGCGTCGGCGAAGTTCTCTTTCCAGAGGCGCGGCGTGAGTTCGGCGACCCTGGTTTGAGGGTGGACACT
>JAAETT010000012.1 GCA_024228115.1 bacterium | reverse complement strand
GTGACAGTCTGTGCGGTAGTATCCGGCTTCATGAAGGGGCCCTTGTTGAGGGGAAACGCGTGTCGCAACACGTTTCTACCGCAACTGGGGCCTTCTTCAATTCAGGAACGCGACTTCTTCATGAATTATTCGGGCTAGAGGTCGAAGCTGCCGACGCCCTGCGCCGTCCCCTCCTCGAACCGGCTCGGCCGCCAATACAGGCTGTTGTGATCGGCCTCGCCCTCATCGTAGTCTTCGACGGTCAGATTCACCCTCAAACCGTCGACCGGGCCGCCGGCGCGCTCATGCAGGGCAGCGACGGGAACGACCATCTCCACCGTGTAGCCGCCAGTCGTGCGGCGCGAAGCATGAACGTCCACAGGCGCCACCCCGCCCGTGAACAGGGCCAGGATCGGATCCTCGCGTGCCTCCTCGATCGTCACCATGGCGCTGACCATCCGGCTGAGTGCCCCGCTACGGATCAGCGCAAAGAGTCCACCGTTCTGGTTCCGCTCCGCCTTCGGCCGCGGGTCGATCGAAACCAGCACGGCGTCCTGATGTCGAGCGATTCGATCGCTCGAAGACACGATCGAATCGTCGGTCACGTCGACTGCAACGTAGAGATGGGTTTCGTCCCGGCGCAGATCGAACCGGAAGGAGGCATCACTCGCTCCGCCATATTCGGCGTGACCTCCCACCGCCGCCGGCTGATCGACCACGAAACGAAGGCGGCCCCACTCGGAGAGGTCGCCGTCGACCGTCACCTCGTGATTCAGCGCCGCGACGCCGAAATGGCCGTCCGGCACCATGGCCAGCTCTCGCTCGATCTCGACCGGTTTCCCGTCAGCGCCCTGCGTTCGAAGGGTGAAAGCCGCCTTCGCCGGCGCTAGTGATATGATTCATAAATAAAGGGCACTATTGGACTATCCACGTTACCCTCGCGGCGAACGGCCAGAGGGGCACGATGCGGGTCGCAGCCGAGATTCACCTCAGCAAGAGCCAGCGGGCGACGCTTCAGCAATGGT
>JAAETT010000011.1 GCA_024228115.1 bacterium | reverse complement strand
CAGACATCCCAGTCGGGCTTCGTCTGACTCAGTTTTTACATGAATTAGCGAAGAAATTTGGGACACTGCATTTAAATTTAGACCACCGAATCAAATCTGGAAGCGTATTTGAGAAAAATCGGCAAAAATCATCATTTTCCTTCAAATCCTTGGATTGGTCAGATTTGGGATGGCGATTGGAAGAAAATGCAGCACAATTTCAGCTTTATACTCCTTATCCATACTTCAAAAAACCTACTGGAAACGAATTTAAGAGAAATCGCCGAAAATCGTCATTTTCCTTGAAATACTTGGATTCGGCCAAATTCGTGATAGCGATCAGAAGTAGACGCAGCACAATTTCAGCTTCATATTCCTGATCCACACTTCAAATAACCTACTGGAAGCGAATTTAAGAGAAATCGCCGAAAATCGTCATTTTCCTTCAAATCCTTGGACTTGGCCGAATTCGGGATAGCGATTGGAAGTAGACGCAGCACAATTTCAGCTTCACATTCCTGATCCATACTTCAAATAACCT
>JAAETT010000010.1 GCA_024228115.1 bacterium | reverse complement strand
GAGCTGGCGATCCCGAGAGAAGGCCACCTTGAAAAACACACCCACAAAGGGCTAATCACACCACACCTGTCTTGGGCGGCTCCCTATGGCCGCTTTTCAGACGTTCACGTATGGCCGGTTTTGAGGTGTTCACCGAGGCTTTGAGACGCACGGTCCCATTGCTGAAAGGCGGTCAGGTGTAGCTTCCGAACACGAGCGCCACTGGCCGCTTCCCGCGAAAATCGGAAAGCCTCACCTGGACGTTGCCGTCCGGATCCTGCAGTTCGAAATCCGGGGCGATGTCGCCCACCTTGGGAGATTTCGGATCCATCGAGAGCTGCCAATCGAGCTCTTCATTCCGCCACTCCTCGGCATGGAGCAGGAGATCCGCGCCGAGCGTCAGGTTGTCTTCGCCCTCCCAGAGCATGAAGAGGGAGGCCACCGCTGCGAAACCGATGGCGCCCAATCGAACGAAGCGCCCCGGCGAGCGATCGGATTCGGAGAGTCCTTGCTCGACCAGGAGAAGAAGCAGGAAGGCTCCAATCCCGGCGATGAGCGAAACCATCGCGGGCGCGCCCAGGAGGAACGGCGCAAACAGAAGCAGGCCCAGCAGCAATCGCAGAGCCCCGAAGCGGCGCGTACGTTCTGCGTCCATTTCGACCGCACCGAGCCGGCGAATCCAGCGCCCGCCTTGTCCGGGGAAGAAGAAGTCGAGGATTCCGCCCGCCACCAGACAGCAGGCGAGGGCGGTGTGAAGGACGCCGACGGCGCCGTGAAGGCCGTAGACCAGCAGCGTCCAGACCAGGTTGGAGGCATCCACGACGGTCTCGTAGCCGGGATCCATCAGGGGCTCCTCCAGATTGTGGGTTCGCATGTAGACCGGTGGCGCGTCAGACCCTCAAGATCGTAGCCCGCGAGCAGGTCTGGCGAGGCGGCCGCGGGCACCTCAGGAACACCTGGCACGAGTTGCATGGAGGTGAGGAGGCATCTACGATTCGAATGTGAATGTGAATTCCTACTCCTATTTGGTGAAATTCAACGCTTGAAGACCCACACCTCCAGGATCGACGATCTCCGCTGGGCCAGGCCGGCCCATCAGGCGCGCAGCCAACGCACGCTGGAATTGCTGCTCGACGCAGCCGAAGCCGAGATCCGCGAGAAGGGTTACGCGGATGCGTCGGTCTCCGAGATCGCTCGCCGGGCAGGTTGCTCGGTGGGCACCGTCTATCGGCGCTTCCGCGACAAGACCGCGCTGCTCCACGCCCTCGACGAGCGTTGGGGCGAGGCGTTCCGCGAGACCATGGAGGATGCGGTCGCACCCGAACGGTGGCAGGGTGCTCCCATCCTGGAGTTGTTGACGGGCTACATCGAATTCACGCTTAGCGAGGGTCGAGATCGCGCAGCGCTGCATCGGGCCGCGCTCACCATGGCATCCCGTGATGCCGGCTTCGCCGAACGGCAGTTGAAGCTGGCTGCAGAACTCCAATCACGTCTGCGCGCACTACTCCTCGAACGGGTCGACGAAATCGGCCACGCCGATCCTCCCGTGGCCGTCGATTTCGCCCTCGAGCAACTGAGAAGCATGCTGATGGTTCGCCTGGCGGCACTTCCGCTCGAAGACTCGCTCTTTGCCGGGAACGACGAGCAATTCATCGACCAGGCACTCACGAGCGTCGCTGCCTATCTGAAGCTCGAAGCACGACTCGCATAGCGTCGGGTCAGGAGGGGAACATGGAAGAGCGGAGCATTCCGAAGGCCGATCTCGAGCGAGCTCCCGCCTCGGGGTTGAGTCGCCGCCGATTCCTCCACCTCAGCGGGCTCGGCATGGCGACCCTTCCGCTGCTTCACTTCGAAAGCCAACCGGCGGAGGCGGCCGCCACGGCGAAGCCGAAGCTCGCGAGCTGGGAGGATCTCTACCGGGAGCGTTGGACCTGGGATCGCGTTGCGAAGGGCTCCCACGGCTGGCTGAATTGTCGGAGTGCGTGCAACTGGGATCTCTACGTCAAGGACGGGATCGTCGTCCGCGAAGAGCAGACGGCCAACTACGAGGCTTCGGAACCCGGCGTGCCGGATTTCAATCCGCGCGGCTGTCAGAAGGGCGCCTGTTACACGGAGGTGATGTACGGCCCGAGCCGATTGACGGTGCCGCTCAAGCGAGCGGGTGAGCGCGGCGAAGGAAAATGGAAGCAGATCAGCTGGGATCAGGCGTTGAACGAGATCGCCGAGAAGCTGATCGACATCTGCGAACGCCATGGCGGTGAGGCCCTCGTTCAGGACCTGGGGCCACACTTCGATCTGGGCGCGACCAACGCAGCCCGGAACCGCTTCTTCGGCATGCTTGGCGCATCCCTACCGGACGACTGGGCAGAGATCGGAGATCTCAACGTCGGTGCCACACTCTCCCTCGGTATTCCCCACATCGGCGGATCTGCCGACGAGTGGTTCCTCTCGGACTACCTGGTCGTCTGGATGATGAACCCCTCCGTCACCCAGATGTCCGATGCCCACTTCCTGTACGAGGCGAAATACAACGGCGCGGAACTCGCGGTCATCGATCCGGTGTACAGCGCGACGGCGATGCGGGCAGACCAATGGCTCCCGATCCGGCCCGGCAGCGACGCGGCCCTCGGGCTCGCCACCGCACGCCATATCTGGGAGAGCGGGCGGATCGATCTGGACTACGTGCGAGAGCAGACCGACCTTCCGATCCTGGTCCGGCTCGATACGGGTCGCTTCCTCCGAGAGTCCGATCTGCGCACCGGAGGCGCCGACGACCTGCTGTACATGTGGGATTCGAAGAAAGATGGCCTCGTCCCGGCGCCGGGCTCCCAGGGCAACGACGAGCGCGTGAAGCTCTTCTTGGAGGGGCTCGAACCCGTGATCGAGGGGCGCTTCGAGGTAACGCTCGCGGATGGCACGAGTATCGGAGTCGCGCCCGTGGGCGCGCTGCTCCGAGAGCACCTCGAGCCATGGACGTTCGACCACACGGCGGGGGTCACCGGTCTCGATCCTGCGGTGGTCGAGCAATTCGCCGAGGGCTTCGCTGCCGCTGAACGCCCGATGGTGCTCTCGAGCTGGGGTTCGAATCGCTACCTCCATTCGGACCTGATCAACCGCACCAAGCTCCTCTGTCTCTCGCTCAAGGGAGCGATCGGAAAGAAGGGCGCGGGCTATCACTCCACCGGCTGGGTCGGGATCGATGGCTTTGGCCTGGTGGCGAACGATGCAGGTGAGGGATTCCTCGGAACGCTTCGCGGCATGGCAAAGGTCTTCGGCAGCGCCAAGGTGATCGGGATGTTGGTCGATCAGATCGCCGGAAAGAAGTCGGAGGCGCAGTTCCAGCACGAGTTGTCGCGCCACCTGACGACCGGCGAGGATTCATGCCTCACCAACTCGGCGAGCCAGAACTACAAGTTCCAGGGCGTGGCCAAGGATTTGGCGCGCGAGCAGGATCACCTCTACCCGAAACCTCTAGCCGCCTACGTCGAGGAATCCGAGGCGAAGGGCTGGATGCCGACGCATCCAGCAAAGAACATCGAGCCGCGTTGCTGGGTCACGGGGGGCAGCAACGTCTTGCGCCGCAGCAACCTGCCTCAGCGCATGCTCGAAGAGCTCTGGCCGAAGCTCGAACTGGTGATCGACGTGAACCAGAAGCATACCTTCACGGGGCTCCACGCCGATTATCTGCTGCCCGCTGCCGGCTACTACGAGAAGCCGGGCATCAAGTACTCCGTGGCCTACGTGCCGTACCTCCACTACTGCGACCGAGCGGTCAAGCCCGTGGGCGAAGCGAAGGACGAGTGGGAGCTCTACTCGCTGCTGGCCGAAACCATCCAGCGCATCGCCATCGAGCGGGGGCTCGAACCCACCCAGGGCTGCGGCACGCAGACAGTGGATCTCCGGACCTTCGCCGATCGGTTCTCGTTTGCTCGCGAATACGGGCCCGAGGATGCGGAGGCGGTCAATCAGCTCATCCTGGAGAAGAGCCCTTCGGCCGAAGGAATGACCGTCGAGAGCCTCAAGAAGACCGGCATTGCGAAGTATCGGAATGTCGGCGGAATGGGAATCCAGGAGAACCTCTTCAACTCGGAGTGGAAGGGGGAAGGCGTGATGCGAGCGCTCACGGACATGAGCGAGCAGCGCTGGCGTTGGCCGACGCTGACGGGCCGGCAGCAGTGCTACATCGATCACCCCTGGTTCATCGAGGCCGGCGAGAGTCTTCCCGATCACAAGGAGAGCCCGAAAGCCGGCGGAGACCATCCCTTCCAGTTCGTTTCGTGTCATTCGCGCTGGAGTATCCACAGCGTCTGGCGTGACACCTCGATGCTGATGCGCCTGCAACGCGGCGAGCCTGTCGTCTATCTGAACCCGGCCGAAGCCACGAAGCTCGGAATCGAGGACGGCGCGTGGTCGAAGATCAGCAACGACTACGGTTCGATCCACATGCGCGTAAAGCACTCGAGCATGGTCCGTCCGAAGGTTGCCTACTACTTCCATGCCTGGGAGCCGCATCAGTTTCCGGAGCACAAGAGCTACAAGTGGCTGATTCCGGGCCTGATGAATCCGCTGCATTTCGCGGGAGGCGAGGGCCATCTCGGCTGGTTCTTCGGCCATTACACGCCGGGCACCCACGTTCAGGACACCCGGGTCGCCATTGCCGCGTCAGATGGACCCTCCGGGAAGGGAGAAGAAAGTTGAGCAACGAATCCGTGAGCCGTCAGGTCGCCATGGTGATGGATCTGAACAAATGCCTGGGCTGCCAGACGTGTACGGTCGCCTGCAAGAAGCTCTGGAATCGCGATTCTGGCGCCGACTACACGTACTGGAACAACGTCGAGACGCTGCCCGGAAAGGGCTACCCCGGCCGTTGGCAGGAGACTGGCGGCCGCAACGCAGATGGCTCGGTCAAACGAGGTGAGATCCCGAGCCTCGAAGGAGACTACGGTCGCGCCTGGAAGTTCAATCACGCGGATGTCGTCCGGTCGAACTCCAAGGAGGGAAGTACCTGGCTGCGGCCAGATGGCGATCCCAAATGGGGGCCGAATTGGGACGAGGATCGCGGAGCTGGAACCTACCCCGAGGACAATCACTACTTCTACCTTCCCCGGATCTGCAACCACTGCACCCACCCCGCCTGCCTGGATGCGTGCCCCCGCGCCGCCATCGAGAAACGCGACGCGGACGGGATTGTTCTGGTCGATCAGGATCGGTGCCACGGCTACCGCTTCTGTGTCGAGGCCTGCCCCTACAAGAAGGTCTTCTTCGATCCGGAACGGCAGGTCGCCAACAAGTGCATCTTCTGCATGCCACGCGTCGAGGAAGGCGTTGCGCCAGCCTGTGCGCGGCAATGCCCGGGCCGGCTGCGCTTCGTCGGTTACCTGGATGACGAAGACGGGCCCATCCACAAGCTGGTAAACGCATGGAAGGTTGCGCTGCCCCTGCACCCGGAATACGGGCTCGAGCCCAACGTCTTCTACGTCCCGCCTATGAGCCCGAGCGCCATGGACGCAAAGGGCCGGCCGACGGGTGAGCCTCGGATCCCGACGGCGACCCTCGAAGGCCTGTTCGGGCCCAGGGTGCACGAAGCATTGGCCACGGTCGAAGCGGAGCGCGCCAAGCGAAAGCGCGGCGAGCCGAGCGAGCTGATGGATCTGTTGATCGCCTACGACTGGAACGAGAGTTTCCAGCTCGGTGCCGGCGGGTCGGTCTGGCCCCGCGAAGGGAGCGCGTGATGGCGAAGAGCCCCGGGAAGGTCGCGTTGATTGCGGCGCCCATCGGAATGCAGCCGGGTGGCTATGTCCCGAAAGCCTACGCGGGCCGCGACAACGCGCCGATGACACCGAGCCTCGAGCTGGAGGTGGCCCGTCCGCCGGGCAGTTGGCGCCTACGCCTACGCTGGCCATGTCCGGAACCGGTGAAGGATGTGAGCGACGATCCTTCGCTCTTTCCCGACGCGGCCGCGCTTTTTTCTCCGCAGCACGAGGACGCACCCTGGGTGACGATGGGCGCGCCCGGCATGGGTGTGGATGGCGTGCTCTGGCGAGCGGACCACGAGAGCCTCCACGCCGTTCGCGCCGAGGGCCTCGGCAGCATGAAGCGCGACACGGCTCCCTCTGGCTGGCGATTCGCCGCCGGACATGAGCATGGCTTCTGGCAGCTCGAGTTCACGTTGTCTGGTTGGGACACCTTGGACCGTTCGGGGCGCGTTGCGGCGGCCATCTGGCGGGGCTCTGCGCACGATCGCGGCGGCCTGAAATCCGTGACCGGGGGATGGCTGGAGGTGGGCTGAGGATGAACGAACGGCTTGCCGCCGCGCTTCCCTTCGTAGCCTGGTCGCGTGTCTGGAGCCCCTTGGCACCGGAAGCGTTGCGCGAAGAGGCATGGAGAGAGCTCTCCCTGCCGGGACGCTTCGCTGAGCAAGAGAGCGCCTTTCTGGATGCGTTCGTGGTCGGGCTCGGAGGCCCTCAGGTGCCGCTCCTTCTCCATGCAGCGTTGGGCAAGGATGGCGGGGCGGTCCGCGAGGATTGGATGCGTGTCGTTCAACACCTCGACCTTCGCTGGAAGGAGCAGACACTCCCGCCCGATCACCTCGGCGTTGCTTGCGATGTCATGGCTCTTGCCATCGAGCGGGAGGAGGGCGTACTCATTCGCGAACTGCGAACGCGCTACCTCGATCCGTGGTGCGAGATCGCGCAGGAAAGGCTGGCAGGAAGGGAAGGCGCACTGGCCCGCTTGCCCGCGAGCTTCTCCGCCGATCTCGCAGGGGCCGGGTGACGGCCGACGGACAGGCCATGAGATGGCCCAAGCCCGTGGTAGGCTCCCGCCACCCCTCGCGGAGTCGAACCCTTGAGCACACCGATTCGAATTTTCGTCGCGCTTCCCGGCGTCGTCATGCTTCTCAATGCAGTCGGTTGGCTGTTCCGTCCGGCGGCCACCGCGGAGAGCCTTGGAATGCCGCTGCTCGACGGCCTCGCGCGCAGCACCCAGATCGGGGATCTGGGAGCGTTCTTCGCAACCTCCGGCATCACGATCCTGCTCGGCGTATGGAAGCAGGAGCGCATCTGGCTGTATTGCGGCGCAATGTTGCTCGGGGGCGCCGCCGTGATTCGCACGCTTTCCTGGGCGGCCCACGGCGCGGATCTGGCAACCACGTTCATCGTCTCGGAGATCGTCATGATGGCCATCCTCCTCTTCGGGGCATCGAAGACTCCTCGACAAGGATGATCGCGGAACTCCTTCGCTCTGCGGAGCACACGCCATTCGTCTAGTGGCAGCGTATGTGTCAGAATGCCGTCTCCAGTTTCGGAGGGACGATCGCGATGAAACTCGGCACATCGGCCGGCGCATTCGGTAAGCAAGCGAACGTCAAACCAGGCGCCTCCCAACGCTTAGCGTTGGAAGTGGTGGTGGAGGAGATGCTCTGATGACAGAAATCCATCGAATCTGGGGCGCGGAGATTTCGCCCTACTCGGTCAAGGTGCGTTCCTACTTTCGTTACAAGGCCATCCCTCACGAGTGGATCCTGCGCGGACCGGCAGAGATGGAGGAGTTCAAGAAGTACGCGAAGCTCCCCTTGATCCCCGCCGTGGCGACTCCGCAAGAGGAAGGCTTGCAGGATTCGACGCCGATCCTCGAGACGATCGAGGCGCGGAACCCGGAGCCTTCGATCCATCCGAGCGACCCGGTTTCCAATTTCGTTTCGGCGTTGCTGGAGGAATTCGGTGACGAATGGGGCAACAAGTGGATGTTCCATTTCCGCTGGGCTCGGGAGGCGGATCAGAACAGCACGGCCGCACGCCTGGCTGCGGTCATGGCACCCGGCGTCGAAGGTGAACAGCTTCAGGGGATCATCGGTGGCGTGAAGGACCGCATGGTGAACCGCGTCTGGTTCGTCGGCTCGAACGAGAAGACCGCGCCGCAGATCGAGCAATCCTTCAAGGACGCGCTTGCGTTGGTCGAGACGCATCTCGAGGGGCGCCTCTACTTGTTCGGTGGGCGTCCGGCTTTCGGCGATTTCGGGCTCTGGGGCCAGATCTACAACGCCTGGACCGACCCGACCTGCAAGGAGATCATCGAAGCAGGGCATCCGAACGTGTTGGCGTGGATTCAGCGCATGCTCGATCCGAAGAGCGAGGGAGAATTCGAGCCTTGGTCGGCCCTCGAGCCGACCCTCATGCCGCTCCTCCAGGAACAGGTGGCCGGGCTCTTCCTGCCCTGGTCCGAGGCGAACAGGCAAGCGCTGGAAGCGGGCGAGGAGGAATTCACTGTCGAGCTGGCTTCGGGCGAATGGACCCAGAAACCCCAGAAGTACCATGCACGTTCCCTTGCGAAGCTGAGAGAACGCTACGCCGCCGTGACCAACAAGGCCGAGCTTGATCCGGTGCTCGACGGAAGCAGCTGCCTCCGCTGGCTGAAGGCCTAGCATGGGAACGGCCATCGTCATCGGAGTCGGGGCCGAGACGGGTGTTGGCGGCGCTCTCTGCCGACGCTTTGCCAGCGAGGGCCTGCATGTGCTCGTAGGCGGGCGTACCCCGGCAAAGATCGAAGCCGCGGCCGAGAGCTTGCGACAGCAGGGCGGGCAGGCGACTGCGGTTCAAATCGACGCGACGAAGAGCAGCGACATTGCACGGATCTTCGATGCCGCCGAGGAAGCCGGCGGCGTCCCGGAGCTGGTAGTCTACAACGCGGGCAACAACCAGTTCAGCGGGCTGCTCGATATGAGCGACGAGTTCTTCGAGCAGGTCTGGCGGGTTTGTTGCTTCGGTGGCTTTCTCACGGGCCGCGAGGCAGCGAAGCGCATGCCACCTGCGGGCGGCGGAAGCCTGCTCTTCACCGGTGCGACGGCGTCGATGCGAGCGCGGCCTCCCTTCACGGCTTTCGCCTCGGCGAAGGCTGCCCTGCGAGGCGTAGCCCACGGGATCGCGCGGGAGTTCGGGCCCCAGGGCTTGCATGTAGGCCACGTGGTGATCGACGGTGTGATCGACGGCGACATGGTGAACGAGCGCATGCCGGTGATCAAGGAACGTCTCGGTGCCGAAGGCATGCTGCAGGTGGATGACATCGCTGCCACGTTCTGGATGTTGCACACCCAGCCAAAGAGCACCTGGACCCTCGAACTCGACATCCGGCCCTTCAAGGAAGGCTTCTAGGAGTCTGCGCGGTAGAAGCGAGATCGGCCGCGTAGCGTGGGATTCTCGGTTGAATTGTTGCGGTGAGTAGGGTCTGGGGCGCCCGGGACCGCGAAGGCTCCGGATCGGGTGTGAGCCGGGGTTGCCCTGGAAGCCG
>JAAETT010000009.1 GCA_024228115.1 bacterium | reverse complement strand
GTCAGCCGAAGCCTCACCCCTAGCTGTGGGCCACGGTGTGGCGGTAGGGACCAGCATGTTGGAGTCGTCCAGCTGCACATCCGTGGAGATCGACAGGCCAGGTAGTGCAAAGCCGCCAGGCTTGACCAACGAGGGGCGGCCCACTGTCCTCGTCACTGGCACATAGGCCGATTGTTCTTCGAGTTCGGCCACGAGCTTGCGGACAGCCGTGGTATCACCCCACCAGGAGCCATTGAACTTCCGGCACCACCTGGCTAGGGCCGCTGCGTGCTCCAGGTCCTGGGGTTCCAGGGTGTAGGTCCCATCCTGGGGGCCTTCGGAGCTGTGCACCTTCAGGACGTAGGCGTGGTCCTCTTCAGACAGCAGGATCTCGGACACCTCAGCCCACCAGTTGGAGACCAGATCCTCCTTGGAGCCGTCCTCGCTGACTAGGGCATAGCCGTCCCTTGCTGCCCGTAGGTTGGTGACGTTGATGGTGGCTTGGCGTCGTCGCCCCATCAACTCAACCAGGCTAGCCACTGGGTACGAGGCCAGATCCCGACCTTCGGAGACCGGGAGGATG
>JAAETT010000008.1 GCA_024228115.1 bacterium | reverse complement strand
GGAGCTGGCGATCCCGAGAGAAGGCCACCTTGAAAAACACACCCACAAAGGGCTAATCACACCACACCTGTCTTGGGCGGCTCCCTATGGCCGCTTTTCAGACGTTCACGTATGGCCGGTTTTGAGGTGTTCACCGAGGGTCAGACCAAGATAGAGTTCGGGATCGAAGTGCTTCCACCGACGGGGTTCAGCCATGTACGTCCGGAACTTGCCATCCGATCCGCCGTCATCGGGAGTGAGCATCCAAGCGACAAGTAGCTCGAAGCCCGAGCCCGCCTGGAGTGACCGCAGCAGGCCGTACTTTCGGTAGTCGTTCACATCGCCGAAATACTGGTCCTTCAAAAGGTCCCCCCTTCCCCGACCGGATCGTGATCACAGAGCGGAACCTTCTGGCCACGACGCGACTATTCAAGCGTACCGACGGATCGCCTGGAGCCTCCTGTGTGACCTTCGTTCCCGAGCACACGCGCCCTCCCCTGCCCTTCCGGCGCCATGACTCGGACCATGGGACCTCGGGTCCACGAGCCATTGGCCCCGTGGACCTGCGGGCTCGCGAGACCTTAGGCCTATGAACCCAAAAACCCGAAGGCCCATGGGACCACGGGGCCAGACGTTTCGGGGTTGCGAGATCCACGGCCACGGTGACTGCTACCCAGGCGACGCGTACCAATGGGCGAAGAGTGCGTTCGCGGTGAGGCCCAACGGACAGGAACTAGCGAACGGAAGATGGTCATTGCTGTGCCCTGGAGCCGCGGAGGCAGTCGGGAACGAGGTGATGTTTGGGACTGTAGGCGCATAGTCCTATGAGCGTTTAAGCCTACGAGTCTTTGCGCGTGTACGCCCATGGGCTCTTGTGCTCACACGCCCTTGGGGCTCTAGGCCTGTACGCCCATAGTCTTATAGACCTATGGACCCCCACGATACTCCGGGTAGGCCTGTAGGCTCATGCGCCAACAGGCTCATACGGACCGGCGTATGGGCCCACGGTCCCGTTCGCGTTTTCGGGGGCTTACAAAATCTATTGCGAGAAGCTTGCCCCCATGCGAACCTGCGTTTGGGCCCACAGGCCCGAGGCCATCGATCACGGGGGGTGAGTTGATGAGCGACGCAAGTACCAGTCCGGCTAGGGCCGGATACGTCCTCAGTATTGGTATGCAGAAGGGCGGCGTATCGAAGACCACGAACGCCTGCCATTTGGCCGTCGCGCTTGGCGAGTTCGGGCGTCGGGTCCTGCTCTGGGACGTCGACGAGAACTATGGCGCGACGAAGGTCTTCCAGATTCCACCGGACGCCTTCTTTACCACAATGAGCGTCCTCACGGGCGACAGCTCCGCCGAGGAGGCCATTCTCGCATTCGATGACGATGACTTGGACGTCGAATTACCGCGCGGTGTCGATTTCATACCGTCCTCTCGCGCGCTCCAAGGCGTCGACAGGGCACTTTCTTCGGTCGACAAGTTCTACAACCCCAACGAGTGCCTTCATCCTCATGTGGACGCCCTGAAGGCGCTGGGGCGTTACGACTACATTCTGATCGACACGGGACCGCAGGCGTCGCCGACGACGCGCAGCGCGTACATGGTGTCGGACTACTTCATCCTGTCGCTCGTCCCCGAGAAGCTCGCAGTCGACTCGCTGCCGGACGCTCTCGAGGACATCGCAAATGCGCGAAGGCCCGGGCGCAACCCGAACCTGCACCTGCTCGGGCTCATCTTGTCGTGCATGGATCGGCGCGTGACTCTCGCGAAGCGCTACGAGGAAGCGATCACCGAGCGGTTCCGCCAGGCCAATCAGGAGCCAGTGAAGTTCGAAAACACGATCGGCCGCGCCGCGGCGATCGATCGCGCGGCCCATCAGGGCCAGACAATCCTGCAAGCGGAACCCAGCCACAAGGTAAGCGACCAGTACCGGAAGCTCGCGCAGGAGGTCGAGCAGCGGGTCCTGGCGCATCGTGCACTGCTCGGATCTGATCAGAGTGCATCGCGACCGGCCCCGGCGCCGCTTCCCGACATCTCAGCGGGGGTGACAGCCAATGCCTAAGCGACGCCCCAGCTCCTCGAACCAGCCCCTCGACATCTTCGCAGACGAGCGGTTGACCAGTGCCATGGAAGCGGCAACGAACCCCGCATTGCCGCCGACTGGCGAACCCAATGCGGTATCTACAACGCAGGTCCAGCCCCAAGAGTCGCGCGAATCGGCGCTTCGAAGCGTGCCTTCGTCCCCGCGAAGAGCACCCGAGCCGCGGCCTGAGGAGTCCGTTCCTGAACCGCCGCCGGCACCCAAAACCGCGACCGTGGACGACCCGCAGCCTGGGAAGGGGAGGGCGGACAGCGCAGATGTGCCTGAAGTCGAGGAGCCGCCGGAACCCAATGTGCCGCTAAAGTTCCGCGTTCCGCAGACGCTTCGGTCCGAATTCCACACGTTCAAGGCAGAGCTCAGTGCGGCACTCGGCGGCATCGCACTCGACGATTCGAACCTCGCCCGACCGCTCGTCGAGTACTTCCTGGTCGAGCAGCGCGAGCGCATTCTCGAGGAGGCAGTGGCGTTCAAGGGCAAGCTGAAGCGGCCCGCCAACGGTGACGCCGTCGGCATGGCGGAATTCGACCACACCATCGGTGAGATCTTCCGCGAGGCGCGCAAACGAAGACGGGCCGGTTCAGCTCCGCGGACGGCCGAGCGGTGAGCCTCGGTTTTTCAGGTACTCAGTTCAGGTTTTCGAGTACATGGCTCGGGTCTTTGAGTTTGATGTCTCGAATGACTTCAGGTTTTCGAGTACGGCCGGTCGGGTTTTTGCGTCGGCGTTTCGGGTTTTCAGGTCGATCCGTCGGCGCAACTCACCGGATAGATTGGCGATTTCAGAGCGTAAACGTTTTCTAAAGATCAACGTAGAAATACTAACGCGTTAAACCACACGCGAGTTGAAGATTGAGCCCTGAAGAATCCAGAGCCAGCAACGAGGGACCGCTTGCAGAGCGTCTGGAGCGACTGCGCCAGCGTGCTGTTCCGGATGCCGCTCCTGCGGGAACCCGTGCGCACTTGGCTGAGAGTTCTACAGCGGATTCGGAGAGCAGGGGAGGGCGGGCACCTCGCCGCAAGCCCCGCGACCCCGCCCATGCACGCTATGACCACGGACTCGCGGAATTCCCGGCGTTTCGCTTTGGCAAGCGCCGGCGCCGATCGGAAGAGCTGATCCGTTTCACCGATTCGATCGGTGGGCCGAACGGACGCCGGCTCGAGCGGGAATGGACCGTTTATCCGAGCGCCAAGTGGGGCTACGGCGGTGCTACAACCCAGGCGCTGCTCTTCGACCTCCACCAGATATGGAAGGACCAGGGTTTCCACGGCACGCGGATCTATTTCGGGACACTCCGGAAGCTCTACCAGAACCAGCACCCGGGCAAGAACCCGGCTCCGCTCGACTACGGTCGGCTTCGGCGCGATCTCGACATTCTGTGCGGCTACGAGTTCGATTGCAGCAATGCGTTCTGGGATCCCGCGAGCCGAAGCTACGGGAACATGCGCGCCTGGCACCTCTTCACCGGTTGGTATGAGGCAAAGCGCACTCGCGGGGGTGACTTCCAGGAAGAGCTTCCGTTCGGGTTCATCGAGGTGAGCGACACCTTCGCCCAGGTCGCGCAGGAACGAGGTTTTTTTGTCACGGGGTTCGACAGCCCGTTCTTCCACAGTTTGCGGCCGGTGGAACAACGGCTCGCGCTCTATCTGTCGAAGATGTTTGCTTCGCAGAAACTCCACCGGCGCTACGAGGACGACATCTACGGCGCGCTACCGATCGAGGCCGCGACGCCGGGTCGTCGCCGGCAGACACTTCGGCAAGCGGCGGACGGATTGGCCCGCAAGGGCTACCCAAATCTGGCACGATTCTCACTCGAGAAGTCGCCGCGAACGGGGCGCTGGGTGGCGACCTTCCATCGTCGCCAGAAGATTGAGCAAGAACAGCCGCTTCGTGCGCCCTCACTCGACCAGATTCCCGACGAGCTGCGGCCGCTCGTCGAGGACATCGTGACGGAGACGAACGACCCCGGCAGCATTCCGATGTGGGTTCGCGCGATCCGTGGGCTTGGGGAGGAGGCGGTGCGTTTCGCGCTAGCCGATCTGCGCGCCGAGCACCTTCAGCGCCGTGCGGGCGGGGAGGGCAGCGTGATCAAGAACCCGGGCGCCTGGCTCACGACCAAGCTCATGGCCATGGCGAAAGAACGCGGGATTGCCATCACCCGCCATCGCGGAGAAACGCGGCGTCCATGATCGGTGGGGCCGTTCGCGAACGGATTGGCCTGCGATTCACTCCGCCGGCCGAGGTCCTGTTCTCTGCCCTCCAAGGTCAGGTTTCCAGCGACGGCTTTCCGCTCGTCTGGCTCTTTCTTCGGCGTGTTGGCGGTGCTGTGAGGAGCCGCTGCTGAGACGATCATTCTCGGTTGCGCCGCGAGTGGTTGGAGAGGTGAAAGCGAAGGGGATGGAGTCGAAAAATCGTAATGCAAGATAAACGGATGGAGGATTCGCTGGGATCCCGAGGAATTCCGCGGTGTTAGTGCGTGGAGACTGGATCCGCGACGGTCGACCGACTCCATCACCGCGGCACGCGATTCCCAGGGCTCATGCGCAAGCGAATCGTCGTCGGCATTCTTGCTGTGAGTGCGCTCCTTGTGGGCGTTGGCTTGGCACTCGACGTGCGCGTGAACTGGACGACGTCGATGCCGCTTGGCTTCTATCGCCGGATCGCTCCTGTGCTCGAGCGTGATGCCTGGGTCGCGATCTGCCTCGAAGGCGAGGCTGCACGCATCGCGGAGGAGCGAGGCTATGTCATCCGCGGGAGATGCGAGAGCGGTCTCGCACCGATCTTCAAGCGCATTGCCGCTGTACCGGGGGACCGGGTTGCGATGTCGAAGGCGGGAGTTCGCATCAACGGCGAGGTGATCGCGAAGAGTGCGACCAAGGAAGTTGATAGCCGCGGGCGCCCACTGGCGCACGCGGAAGAGGGTGAAGTCGTGATCGAGTCCGGTCGCTATTTCGTGCTCGGCATGAACACAGCGCGTAGCTGGGATAGCCGCTATTTCGGCGCCGTTTCGGAACACCAGATCATCGCAGGAGCGAGACCATTGTGGACGTTGCAGGAGTGACACCGGGGGCGTGATGAGTCGCAGTCTGGGTGCAGTTCGAGACCGTGGGGGTGAGCGATGGGAGCAGCAAGAACGAGCGTCCTGCACACGCGAGAGCAGGGCAAGCGTGTCCACGTTCTCGCGAACCTGGGCGGCCTGACCGCGATCGCCGGGCTCGAGCACGTCGAGCCGGATCTCCTCCTGGGTGTGCTCCTCGAGGTAGGCGATCGCCTCCCGCGGATGAAACCGGATCGAGTCGAGGCGATGCGCCAACGCGGCGCCGCCAAGCTCGACGAGCGAGGGACGAGCAAGCGTGCCTGGAGTGCCCACAAGACCGCGCGCGAGCTTCACAACGTCCATCTCACCAGCGACCAGATCCGTTGGCTCCTCAGGCGCCTTGGCGCTCCGACTCCTGCGCACCCAGACGAGCTTGCCAGTGCACTCTCGGATGCAGTGATGGAGGCCTGATCGGTGCCCGAGGGAAAGGGCCCCTACGAGCTTCCGCACTCGCGGCGTACTCCGAGCGACGAAGGTGCTGGACGCCGAGCGCGACAGCTACGCGCCCGCCTTCGTCGGATGGCCGGCCGCTATCGGCACCCGCGAACGAAGCCCTCGCGCCGCAATGCACCCGGACCGAACGCCCAGCGCAGCACTATGAAGATCAAGTTCCGCGGGCCGTCGGGTGGCGCCGGCTGGGCCGCCCATGGCCGCTACATCGCCCGCCAGGCCGCACGCTCCGATCCCGAGAACAAGGGGCTTGGCTTCGACGCCGAACGCGAGGACGTGAAGGTGTCATCGACCCTCAGCGAGTGGGAGCGCACCGGTGACAAGCGAGTCTGGAGCCTGGTGGTGTCGCCCGAGAATGGGGCGCGGATGGATCTCCAACAGCACACCCGCGACCTTCTCGGAGTGCTCGAAAAGGACCTCCGAACCCGTCTCGTATGGGTCGCCGTGGTACACGACCACACCGACCACCCCCATGTTCACATCGCGTTGCGCGGCCGCCGGGAGGACGGCAACCCGCTCTTCGTCGATCGCGAGACGATCTCGTACGGAGTGAGATTCCGCAGCCAGGAACTCGCGACCCGCGAGCTTGGCCCGCGCACGCCGGCGGACCGGGCCCGCGCACGCGAGGCGGGCGTGACGGCGCGCTACGTGGGCGCGCTCGACCACGAGATCGAGCGCCAGGCAGGGGAGGGCAGGGCGGTCGAGTTCCGTACACAGCCCGCGCCTGGAAGCCATGCGGGTTTCCTCTGGCGGCGGCTCGAGCACCTGGAGTCCCTGGGCGTCGCAGAGAAGCAGCGGCCGGGTCGCTGGACGCTGCCCAAGGGATTCCGCGACGACCTCCGCCGTGTGCAGCACCTGCGCGACATCCAGCGAGCCCTCGGCGATCCCGAAGTCTCGCTCAGCGAGCCTGCGCGGAAGGTCGAGATCACCCGGATCACGGTGGGTCGTGAACTCACCGGTCGTATGGCCGGCACGCTCTTCGATGAGCGGACCGAGCGAGTCCACCTCGTGGTCGAGGGGACGGACGGCGTCGTCCACGTCGTCCCCCAGACGCGCCCTGTGGAGCGAACTCGTGCGGACGGGTGGCTTCGAACTGGAACCGTCCTGACGCTGGTGGGGCGTCCGATCGAACGCGAAGGGAGCACCTGGGCCCGAGTACAGCCGGGCGACCATGGTTCATTCGAGGCTCAATGCCAGGAAGCGCGGCCGACCACAGCGCTTGATCGCGATGCGCTCCGCGCGGTCCGCGATCGCGGCGCGCTGCCCGATGGCGCCGGAGCGGGGTCGCGTTTCGGCCGAGCTTGGCGCGAAGGGGTGCGTGGCCGCCGCGACGTGCTTCTGCGCGCGGCCCTTGTCGAGGAGGAGATCGACCGAGGCGAGGCTCGCCTTCGTCTCTCAGCCAAGGGAGAGCGGATGATGGAGGACTGCGGACACGAGCGGGCGCCGGTGAAACTCGATGAGCTGCGACGATCCGATACGGGACTTCGCGAGGCGCCCGTCGATCCTGGCCAGCAGCTTCGAGGCAAGCTCACGGCACTCGCCTATGACCGGGATGGCCAGCAGTACGCTGTCCTCGACACGGGTTGCGAGCGATTCGCCGTCCCGACGGATCAGAACGACCTTCTGATCGATCGGGACTATCGTGCTCAGTCTCGCCTCGAACAAGAAGCTGATCGGCGCCGGATCGTCTGGCAGCTCGACGACGTCGAGAGGCAGCGCGATCTTAGCCAAGGACTGGATCGCTAGGAGTTTGCGCGGCAGAGGCGAGATCGGCCGCGTAGCGGGGGATTCTCGCTCGAATTGTCGCAGCGAGTAGAGCCTGGGGCGCCCAAACGTCTCTTCGTTCGCGACGGCATCGGTAAGATCCAACGTGATTCCGATGATGCCCCGCCTCCTGGCCGAGGGAGGAGAAAGCCGCGAACGCCGCAATTTCCAGTGCCTCGGTATGCTACCACTCGGGCGCGCCGGGCAGCCCGGCGTCAACTGCCGGAGCCTTCTTCCCATGGGCGACTTCGAATGCGATACGAGGCTTACCCCCGTGTCGGGCACGCAGGGGCACTACCGCACCGTGCTGTCCGAGGATTGGAATATCTGGGGACCGAACGGCGGCTACCTCGCGGGCATCGCGTTGCGGGCGGTGGGGCTTGAAGCGAAGGTCCCGCGACCAGCGAGCTTTCACGGCCATTTTCTGTCGGTGGCCCGTTTCGAGGAGGTGGACGTCACAGTGGCCCCCGTTCGGCTCGGGCGACGTTCCGAGTCATTCCAGGTTTCGATGACACAGAAGGGAAAGCCCATCCTTGAGGGACTGGTCCGCACTGCGGCACTTGGGCCGGGGCTTGAGCACAACGTGGCGGTGATGCCCGATGTGCCAGCGCCGGAGGGACTGCGCAACGTCGAGACTTTGCTGGCGGATTTCGGCAGAGAGGACGAGTCGAAGCACGCGTTCTGGAACAACATCGAACGTAGGCCCATTGATCCCGAGCGGCTGCGCGGCGAATGGAAGGCGGGACCGCCGGTCGATCGCAACTGGTATCGCTTCCGACCTCGGGACCGCTTCGATGATCCGTTTCTCGAAGCGGGACGGGCGCTGCTGCTCCTGGACACGCTCACCTGGCCCGCAGCGTGCCAGCCCCATGTGCCGGATCCTGCCTTCATAGCGCCGAACCTAGACGTAACCGCTTGGTTTCATGCGGCGGCGGCCGACGAGCCCTGGCTGCTCGGGGACATCGAGAGCAGCGTCGCTTCCGATGGATTGATGGGGACGACAGGGAAGGTCTGGAGCCGGACCGGCCGCCTACTCGCGACGGGCGGTGCCCAGCTCTTCTGTGTTCCCGCTCCCGTGGCCTAACCTCCGAAACGGCTTGTGCTCCAGGGGGCTTTCCGGTGTTCGATGCCAGACGCTACCACGACCCGATTGGCCGGTGCTTTGGGTTGTCGTCACCTGCAGACCGTGGGGCGGTCGCCTCCTCATCTACGGATGCTCCGGCTGGGGGTCGATTCCCGGTTCATCCAGAAGGAAGGTGACAACCTCCTCATACGGGCTGGTTCCTACGTTCACACCGCGGTGAACACGTTCCTCCGGTTCATCCCAATCAACCATGCCCGGATGCACTGAGACCGAGATGCGATCTCCGGTATCGCGGAACTCAATGCAGAGCTCTTCACCGCGCACGATCACCGAGAACCGGTGGCACGGGTCGGTATGCCAGACCGTCGACTCACCTGGCTCGAGGACCAGCCTGCGAATGATGAGGTCTCCTCGCTTCGTGATGACCTCTGTTCGCATGTCCGTGGTCCTTTGCGCTCAGTTGCGGAGGTGGCCGTACGTAACCGACCAACCCTGTGGCCCGATGCTGAAACTACACGGGCGGTTTGGCACTCCCCGGAATACTGGAGGGTTCGCGAACTTCGTGCCAACGCTGGTGAGGTGAACGTCGTCGTGGCCGAGGCGGTTTGACAAGGCTCCGTGTGGAGCGCGTTCGTCACGGTGCCGGAGTCGTTTCCAGCCTTGGCGTACTGACCGTCGGTTCGGCCGTCATGCGATCCGGCATCGGTAGGGCTGTATTCGTTGGGCCCATGGGCCCATACGCCCAAGCAGAAGAGAAGCCAGCCTTCGGGCCACGACCGAATCGGTTGTCTCCCCCCACGCTGTTGCCTACCGTGGCGATATCCCGCCAGGATGATCCGTGTTCCCGCCGCGACCGGGAGCACCGTGAGCGCACACGCACCTATCTACGACTTGGGCCAAGACCGGCCCGGCGCTCGCATTGGCCTCTACGTGACGCCTGTCATCGCCGTGGTCGGGGTCATGGTGCTGATCATCTGGGGCGTCACCGAATGGGTGGCCTGGCGCTTCCATTTCCACCCGAATCTCGGCGCCCCAGCAATCTCACCCAACGCGACGGTCCGGACAGTGGGGCTCCTCTTGGCCTTCGGGTTCGGCAGCCTCTCAGTGGCTTCGGTGTGGATCGACCCGTTGCGCCGTGTGATTGGCACGCTGGTGACCTTCGGGGCTGTGGCGTTTACGGCCGCCTGGATCCCCGTCTACGCGCCCTGGGACGTCTTCCGGTGGGGAATTCGCTTCGGCGACACGCCGGGCGCGGAGCCGATCTTCTCGGTCGCCTGGCACTCCATTGCGATCCCCGGACACCTGCTCTTCCTGGTGGCGATGTACGTCGCCTGGCGACGCGCCAAGCAGAACGCCCGGGGCACAGACGCCCATGGGTCCGCGCGATGGGCGTCGCCGAAGGAGGTTGCGACGGCGGGGCTCCTCGAGGGTGAGGGCGTCTTCCTCGGTCTCTTCAAGAAGAGCGCTGGAGATTGTGGCGCCTATCTGCGGCACGGAGGATCACAGCACGTTCTCGGCTTCGCACCGACGCGCTCGGGAAAAGGCGTGGGCTGGGTGATCCCGACGCTCCTCACGTGGCCAGGGAGCGTCCTCGTCCACGACATCAAGGGCGAGAACTGGGCCCAAACGGCCGGCTGGCGGGCGGGTGCGCTCGCGAACCGATGCCTCAAGTTCGACCCCACCTGTATGGATGGGTCGGGAGCCCGGTACAATCCACTCCTCGAAGTGCGCCGCGGCCCGCTTGAGGTGCGCGACGCCCAGAACATTGCTGACATGCTCGTCGATTCCGATGGCAAGGGCATGAAGGACCACTGGGATCTGACGGCCGAGGAAGTATTGGTAGCGGCGATCCTCCACGTGCTCTACGCCGAGCCGAACAAGACGCTGCGTGGGTGCCTCGAGCTCCTGACCGACCCGAAGACCGACATCCAGAACGTGCTCTCTCGCATGAAGCGGACCGAGCACGATCCGACGCTCGTGCAGGGTTGGCTCGACTCGTTCAGTGGGGAACCAACGGCCACACATCCGGTCGTGTCCGGCGCCGCCCAGTCGCTCCTCAACAAGAGCGACAACGAGCGTTCGTCGGTGATCTCGTCGGCAGTGAAGTGCCTCTCGCTCTGGCGCGACGACATCGTGGCGGCGAACACCGAGGCCTGCGACTTCGCGATCGAGGACCTGGTCGAGCACTCGGAACCGGTGAGCCTCTACCTGGTCGTTCCGCCGTCGGACGTGAGCCGCATGCGCCCCCTCATCCGGCTCATCGTCAATACGATTGGGCGGCGGCTCACGGAGAAGCTGAACCCGTCGGAAGGGGAGGCGGCCCCCGCTCGCCGTCGGCTGCTCCTCATGATGGACGAGTTTCCGACACTCGGTCGCCTCGACTTCTTCCAGACCCAGCTTGCTTACCTGGCCGGCTATGGCATCCAGGCCTTCCTGATCGTGCAGGATCTCTCGCAGCTCTACGCGGCCTATGGCCGCGACGAGAGCATCGTTTCCAACTGTCACGTACGCGTCGCCTACGCACCGAACAAGGTTGAGACGGCACAGCTCCTGTCGACGATGGCTGGGGTCATGACTGTGAGGAAGGCTCGCCGAATGTACTCCGGCAACCGCCTTTCGCCCTGGCTGTCCCATGTGATGGAGGCGGAGGAGGAGTCGCAGCGCCCCCTGATCACGCCGGACGAGGTCATGCGCCTCCCCGAGGACAACGCGATTGTCTTCATCGCTGGGGAGCGACCGATCTGGGCGATGAAGGCGCGCTACTTCGCCGACGCGAGGCTTGCGAAGCGGGCGGGGTTGATGCCGCCCGATCGGTGCGAGCCGATTCCTCACGGGTGGCAGGAATGGACGCACTCAGCTGAAGAATCCGACCACATTGATGCGTCGACGGGGAGAGCAGGGGATGCCGCCCGTGCCGACTCGGCAGCTGACACAGTGTCGGGCGGAGACCTTCTCGACGAGTTGCTCCCCGATGATGAGACTCCCGCCGTTCAGGCGACTGCTGATCTCGCGTGATGCAGAGGAGCTTGGCGAATGAACAGGTGATGGAATCCCTCGAACCGGAAGACAGCCTGAGGCGTCAGCCTCGCGACGCGATCCGCCGCGGCGGACCCGAGCTGCGGGCTCGCATTACCGATCATCTGTACGAGATGCTGACACGTGACGCCGCGACACGGCGCATCCCGATGGCCGAGCTCGCTCGTCGAATCCTGACGGAGCACTACGAACGGACCCAGCACGATGAGAACCGCCTACTCGGCGAAGTGGCTGCTCTTCGAGCGGAGCTTGCAGATGCGGCCGCTCGTGGTTGCGCCGAACGCAATATGCTCTTCACGCTGCTCAATCTCATGTACAAGGGACTTCTCCTCCGTATGGAACGGGTACCGGAGGGTGAGCTCGAAGCGCGTGCTGAGGCCGCGGACCTTGGCCACCAGAAGCTGCGCGACGCACTCTCGGGCCAGCTCTCGGCTTGCGTGCTCGAAGACTTGGTCGACGTGCTCGACCGTACACCCGCGGTCGGGATTCCTAGTGGAGAACCGAAGGCGTCATAGGGTCCGATACCGATGAGTGATCTGGTGCGTGAAGGCGGCTAACCCGACTCTCGCGCGCTTTCCAGCGGTTGCGGGTTCGATTCCCGCCGCCTCCACCAAAACCTCCTGCAAGATCAACCACTTGCAAGGTCGTCATTTCGCCCGCAACCACTCCGCAACCACAGCGGAGTTGCTGCACGCGGACGCTCTAGGACGGTCGAGCCCTGATTGAGAATGGCCGCCGGGTGTTCAGTGCTTCAAGTAGAGCACCAGTCCGAAGCCAATGAGGAGAGCCCAGAACAAGAGAGTCGCGTTGCTCTTTGCAGCTTGGGCTTGTTCATCGAATCGTTGCCCGACCGCCCGAGCTGTCTCGGCGAAGGTCTCTCGGAGTTCAGTCTCGAGCTCTTCGAGAGCCTCCTGAAGCGCGCGGATCGAATCCCAAGTAGCGGATTCCGACTTCTTTGTTGAAAGCGCAAGTTCGCCGATTCGGTGACCGACCATTCGGAGAGCGCTCCGGCCGCGGAACGCGTGCTCTCCCTCTTCATCCTCTTCCGGCTCTTGGCTGAGTTCGTCCTCATCGAATCCGTAGAGCCCCGGGTTCTCCTTAGCGAACTGCCTACCTCGCATCTCGTAGGTCGTGACCTGCCCCCTTCTTCTGGCCCTACTGCAATCGGAGATCTCCTGGGTTGTGAGCCGCTTGGGTTTCCCGGGCCAGCTCCGGCATTAGTTTCCGGCGGTTTTGAGCCGCTTGGGTTTCCCGGGCCAGCTAGCGGGCAGGGGTTGAGAGAAGCGGAAGGCCAAGCGGCGGTTCGGTATCGCCTTCCCCGACGTGGGCGAGAAGGGTCCGGTCGCAAGTTTCCTCTGCCTCGGTCCCGCGGAGTGTGACTCCGCTCGCGAGGCTCTCGGTCACCCAGGCCTCTGGGCACGCGGCAAGGCGAAAAGGGTGGATGCGAGCCAAGAACTCGCAAACCAACCTGGAGGCGAACAGGCTGTTGACCGGTGCAACGGCGGGCCGGTGTTCATCGGCTCCCTCGATGTACTTTGCGCTCTTTAGTTCCGCGGTAAGCGATCGCTGAACTACGTCCGGTCTCAGCGTGGCCGGATTGCATCGGGGTCGATGTTCTGGGGGAGCAGAGGGTCGAGTTGGTCGGCCTGGTCGATCGCGGGAAGGATCTCGAAGAGATGGTTGAGGTAGCGCCAGGGTTCGATGCGATTGGCCTTGGCGGTCTCGATCAAGCTGTAGAGGTTCGCGCTGGCCCGTGCCCCGGCCACCGTGTCGGCGAACAACCAGGCCTTGCGCCCTACGACGAAGGGGCGAATCGCGTTCTCTACGCGGTTGGTGTCGAGAGGAATCCGACCGTCCTCGAGCACGCGGACGAGCTTCGGCCATTGGCGATGCAGGTAGTGCATCGCCTTTCCGGTGAGGCTCTGCGGCGGAACCGTATCGATCGAGGCGTCGAGCCACACTCGCAGCTTCTCCATCGCCGGCTTCGTGCGCTCTTGTCGCGCGGCATAGCGGTCTTCGGCCGTGGCCTCCTTCAGCTCGCGCTCGATCCGGTAGAGGGCCTGGATCTGGGTGAGGGCCTGCCGCGCCTTGCTCTGCTTCGCCGTCTTCTTCGGGTGCTTCTTTCCGCGTTGCCCCCGCAAGGCCTCGTCGAACTTCCTCCGCGCATGAGCCCAGCACCCAACGTGCACCACGCCCGGCTCACGTCCGATCGCGCCGTAGCCTTCGTAGCCGTCCGTCTGCAAGAAGCCTTCGAAGTTTCGAAGCAACCGCTTGGGGACTTCGCCGCTTCGCGAGGGGTCGTACTCGTAGTAGAGGAGCGGATGTCTCTCCGTTCCCCCTCGCAGCGCCCACAGGTAGGACTGGCTCTCGGCGCGCTTGCCCGGCTCTTTCAGGACCTGGAAGGGCGTCTCGTCGCACTGGATGAACGAGCCGCTTCGCACCTCACCGCGGATCTTCTCGACCAAGGGCTCTACCAGATCCCCCATCTTCACCATCCAAGACGCCAAGGTGGCGCGGGAGAGATCGAGACCCAGCCGCTCGAAGATCTTCTCCTGCCGGTAGAGGGGAAGCCCGTCCACGTACTTGGAGGTCGCCACCTGGGCCAAGAGCGAGGGCGTCGCGATGCTCTTGGGCACGGGGAGCTTCGGCATTGGCGCGATCCGAACACCTCGCTTGCAGCTCGGGCACGCGTACTTCGGCCGGATGTGGCGCACGATCTCCACGGTGGCCGGGATGAATCGGAGCTGGTCCGACTGCTCGCGACCGATCTCGGCGAGCCGGTGGGCCGAATCGTGCGGGCAGACCTTCTCGGCCTCGGAGAGGTCGTGAAGCACTTCGCAGACGGGTAGAAAGTCCGGGAGCGGCCTTCGCCCTCGCTTCTTGCGGGTGTGCGCCGGGACGGCGATCGCCACCTCTTCCTCCTCCTCTCGCGCCAGGACCTCGGCTTCATTGAAGAGGCGACCTTGCTCGGGCGGAGCCTTCTCGCTCCGCGAGCCGAAGCGTTGGGCGCGAAGCAGTCGGTTCCACTCTTCGAGAAATGCGACGCGTTCAGCCTGCTCGTCGATCGTCGATTGCAACTCGACGACGAGTCCTTGGAGTGCATCGACCGAAGTGGGCATCGAGGTGCGCGCCATGCGCGCACCCTACACGATGCAAATTGTTATGCCCACTACGAAAGAGGGTGACTACGGAGCTACGCCACGCTTCGGTACGAGAGCTCCTCATGCGGTCGAATGCGAAACAAGTCGATCCCGTCGAGGAGCCAGTTGAGCTCGCGGCCTGTCATCTGAAGGACGTCCTCTTTGTCGCGCCGAGGCCAAGGGAAGCGTGCCTTCTCGAGGCGCTTGTACCAGAGGACGAAACCACTCCTCTCCCAGTACAAGACCTTGATCTTGTCGCGCTTGCGATTGCAGAAGACGAAGAGCTGTGCCCCGAACGGGTTCAGGCCAAGCTCTTGCTCGACAATCGCCGAGAGACCATCGATCGACTTCCGCATGTCGACGATCCCGCGGTACAAGTACACCTCGACTTCTTCCCCCGGCCGCATCATTGCGCCGAGGTCAGACGCTCCACAAGACCCACCACCGCCGGTGGCAGTTCCGCACCCGACCACTCCAGCACGAAACCGTTCGGTAGCGACAGCCGAAACTCCGCAGCCTGCGTCGGCCTGCCCACCTCGACCTTCGAGAACGCCACGGTCCCTCGCGGCGAACCCTTCCGGCGCTGTTTTCCTGGCTTCGCCAGCCACCCCATGGCCCGGAGCCGCTTACGCGCCTGATACAACGCGTGCATCGAGAGACCGTGCTCGGCCGCGTACGCTTTCGCCGTCAACGACGACTTCGCCAGAACCGCCTCGTGCTCCAACCAGAACCGGTCCCGTTCCGTTGGCTCGTCTGTCTTCCCCATCGTGGCCCTCTCTTGAAGGAGTCCACCTTCACTCAACCAAGCGAGAACCGAAACATGGGGTTGGCTGAGCGCTTACCGTTCACCTCCTCAACGTCGACGCCGGCCGCGTCGGCGAGCTGGAGCGGATCGAGCTTCTTCTTGCGGCGGAGCATACGAACCAAGGTTCCGAGCCCAAGGTGGAGGACCTCGGCCTCGTCTTCTCGTGGCCCCGATGCCGCCACCTCGGCAATGGCGGCTTCCGCCACGCTGCGGGCTTCGTGGGCGAGGGCCGAAAAGTCGGCCCCACTTTCATTGATGGCGTCTTCCAGTTCCTCGTCGCGTGCGTCGAGAACGAGAGACTGGAACGCGCGTAGCGATGACGGCTCCGGGGGAGCGCCGGGCTTGTTGGCGTTCATCTCACTTCTCCATCCTTGTTTAATGTCTCGAGGATCGGTGATCGGACCCTCTTCGACACGGTCTCGTACGTTGTCTTTCCAATACCGGTGGCTGCCAAGACCTCGGATCGAGGGATGCCGAGAGCTCGAGCTCGGAAGATTGTTTGCTCGGTCGGGTCATCTGCGAACATCGCCTCGAAGCGTTCGAGGTCGATGCGCGCCAACGCGACGCGATCGAGAGGCGGGGCCGGATTCGGGAGGATCGGAGCACCGTCCGGGTGGTCGAGTGGGACCCCCTGGGCCAGCTCGCCTTTGCGCGTCTCCCCGCGTTTGGCGTGCTTGCTGGCTCGGCTCCACATCACCCGATCCAGGTGCTCGCGAATCGAACGCCTTGTCTTGCGCCACGGCCAGCTGCCGTCGAGGGTGGCCACGATCGCTTCGTGAAGCAGCTCTCGCGGGTGCTCGAGGAAGCGCGAGAGAGCATAGTGTTTGAAGAAGTAGCGGGATCCGGCGTTCAACCGAACCATGTCCGCATCGCCGAGCGCGCGTACTCCCTCCTGCGTCTCCTCAAGAGACGCGTAGACCTCGGGCGAGCCGGACTGTTCGTCTTCCATGTCGTTGTCCACACCTGCTCCTTCCTCGCGTGATCGATCGTTCGATAGGGGTGTACCTCCCTTTTTTCCAATACCGGCAAGCCCAGAACTCGCGGATCAAGAAGGCGCACTTTGCAGGTGCTCCCTGCAACAAGTTCTACAAATGCCCGATCTGAAGACGTTTCAGCGCTCTCAACGTAACTATACAAAAATGTCATACTTGCGATATTTGTCAAGATATGGCATGGTCAGGTCGATGAGAGATCGAGGCGAAGGGCGGTGATCCCGCCGTTCACGGAGGACGGTGTGCTGCCGCGGGGCGACTGGGAGGTCACCTTGGATGAGCTTCGCGGGTCAATCTTGGTTGAAGGGCCGGGGGCCGACTATCCCAACTGGGATGCCAGCTGGCGGAGGTACTTGGTTGAGAACCTCGAGATCCTGGCGGATCAGCTGCAGCAGGTTGGTGTCGACAGCATTTTTCTCGATGGCTCGTTCGCGGAAGACAAGGATCATCCGAACGACATCGATGGGTACTTCGAGTGTGACCGGCAGCGATTCTTGTCCGGGGAGCTTCAAGATGAACTCAACCAGATCGATCCGCATCGGACGTGGAGTTGGGATCCGAGAGAGCGACGGCCCTATCGTGGGTACCCGAAGCAACAGCTGCCGATGTGGCACCAGTATCGGGTTGAGCTCTATCCCCACGTGCCGGGCCTGATCACCGCCGGGCGAGACCACCGGGGCAACCAACTTGAGTTCCCTTCCTTTTTTCGCCTTTCACGCCGTCCCCTCGCCAGCGGAGGGGACGAAAAGGGAATTGTCAAACTGCGGAGGACGCCATGATTAGAACCGACAGCGAATACGCACAGGCGCGATCGAGACTTCTTGATGAGAAGAAGCGCATGGGCGAACACGAGGCGTCTCTGAAGGAAGAAGGCCTCGACCGCGCGCAGCTCAAGCGCGCGATGGATCCGCTGCGGTCGTTCACGCTACAGCTGGAGGAAGAAGTCGAGGCCTACGAGCGCATGCAGCGTGGAAGCTTTGATCCAATTGACAACCTTGCGGGTCTCGGCGGCCTGCTGATGGCCGCACGAGTGTTTTCCGGACTCAGTCAGCGGGATCTCGCACAGCGCTTGGAGGTCCACGAGTCGCAAGTGTCTCGGGATGAGCGGAACGAATATCGGACGGTCACCGTGGAGCGCGCGAATCGCATTCTGGATGCGATTGGTGTGGTCGAACTTCATTCGGTGATGCGCCCGAAGTCTGCATAGGGCCGCCGCGGCGGGCTCGTCGAATGCTGGTAGCGTCTCACGGCGTCGCGCGTCAACTGGCGCCAGCCGGAGATCGAGGATCTGTTGAACCAACTCGCTCTTCGATCGAAAGTGGTAGGCAACGACCGCGGGACTCCGTTGGCTAGCGGCACGGGCGATCTCACGAGTCGATCCCGCGTTCGGCGAACGGCCGCTCCGCAATCTGGAGCAGCCGACGGGACGTCGGTTGTCCCCGTGCGTTGGACCGGCTCGGTATGGAGCCCAGTTTGCACCATTTGGCCTAAATGCGGCGTAGTTGGGCGATCCCAGTTGGTACCGCCATGCGGCAGCTGTTGGCGATCACGAGAAACCGTAGAAATCTGATCATCTAGCCGTGGTCGCGCGCGAGTGCTGGTTTCTCGTCAGAACGGCGAATCGGTGTCGGTCGGATCGGTGTCGAGTTCGCGATCGAGAGCCGCGAGGTAGTG
>JAAETT010000007.1 GCA_024228115.1 bacterium | reverse complement strand
GTGACAGTCTGTGCGGTAGTATCCGGCTTCATGAAGGGGCCCTTGTTGAGGGGAAACGCGTGTCGCAACACGTTTCTACCGCAACTGGGGCCTTCTTCAATTCAGGAACGCGACTTCTTCATGAATTATTCGGGCTAGTGCCTCGTTATTCGTACGACCGATTGAGCCATGAAAGCGCGGGCCTGCTCGAACACGAGACCTCCCGCCGTTTCCAGCATTCTGGTGCAACACTCATCTTCGAGCCCGGTCCGCTTGCGACGGAGGACGGCGGCGTCGATTTCGCATCGATCCGTTCGGCGATCAAGTCCCGCCTTCACCGGGCGCCTCAGTACCGGCGAAAGCTCCGTTGGATCCCGGTGGAAAACCATCCTGTCTGGGTGGACGATCGTGAGTTCAACCTCGACTACCACCTGCGTCATACCAGCTTGGCCCGGCCGGGCGGTCACGCGGAGCTACAGAAGGTGGCGGCCCGCGTTCAGTCCCAGCGCCTCGATCGCTCCCGGCCGCTCTGGGAGGGCTGGGTCCTCGAAGGGATGTCGGGTGGGCGATTCGCACTCGTGTTGAAGACGCATAACGCCATGGTGGATGGCGCCGGTGTCGACCTGCTGCAGGTTCTTCTCTCCCCCGACCCGGACGAGATCTACGAAGAGCCGCCGCTGTACCGGCCACGTCCGGTCCCCAGTGCGGCTGAGTTGGTGAGGGACGAGGTGCTTCGCCAGGCGAGGCTCCCGCGGCGTGTGCTGCGGCGTCTGCAATCCTTGATCGAGGATACCGAGAACCTGGCCGATGACCTCCGGCATCGAGCCGACTACATCGCACGGATGGTCGGTTTTACGTTGAAGCGATTGCCTGAAACTCCGCTGAACGGTGAGGTCGGGCCTCATCGCCGGTTCGCCCATCTCTCGCTACCTCTCGACGAAGCGAAGAGCGTCCGCACGGAGCTTGGCGGAAGTGTGCACGATGTCGTTCTTACCGTCGTGGCAGGTGCCGTTGCGCGCTACCTGCGAGCGCATCACGTGAACCCGGCCACACTCGATTTTCGCGCTGCGGTTCCGATGAGCCTGCGCCGGGGCGAGCGCAACGAAGGCGTCGAAGAGCGGATCCTCGAGCTACCCGTGTGGGAGCGAGATCCCGTACGCCGCTTCCAGCTGGTGCGAGAGCGCACCGAGGCGATGAATGAGGAGAGCCCGGCGCTGGGTGCGAAGACGCTCTCCGGCACGGCGGGCTGGACGTCCACTCGCATGATCGCTCTCGCCGCACGTTCGATCCGGGGAGCGGCCGTGCATCTCTCGATCACCAATGTCCCGGGCCCGCAGGTGCCGCTCTACCTCAAGGGCGCCCGGTTGGTCGAGGCCTACGGGAAAGTGCCCTTGCGTCACAACGGCGGGCTGGGCATCGCCGTGCTGAGCTACGACGGCCAGCTCTGCTTTGGCTTCAACGCCGATTTCGATCTGGTGCCGGACCTGGACGTCTTCACCGAAGCCCTGCAGGCTTCCTTCGAGGAACTCGTTCGCGAGGCGGCCCGGCGGGGTCGTTCGATCGCACTCGTGGGCGCTTGATTCGCGGACGGCGCTCAGTGCCGCCGTTCGTAGACGAGTCCGCTCTGGCGGAGCGCATTTTCCAGGAAAGGCTCGAGAGATCTTTCGAACACTCCGAGCACATGCCCGCCGGAGAACCACTGGATTTCGGGCTCGCCCCAATGTCGCCATAGGGCCCTGGGTTGATCGGGTCGAACCACGCGATCGGCGATGCCCGCGAAGATGAAGCGTCGATTCTTGGGCAGCCTCGGGTGGAAGCTGAGCGGCGAGACGACATGGCTGATGGCTCGCACGATCTCCCAGTCCATTTCGAACTCATCGTCGTAGCGCCGCATGACCCAAGGCATGTTGTCTTGCGCCGCGGTCGGAAAATCGACCATCGGAATCGAGGTGACGACCGCTTCGAGATCGTCTTCCATGCCGGCCACCAGGCTCGAAATGTAGCCACCCATCGAGACGCCGTAGAGGCCGATCCGTTCTCCGCCGCGAGCCCGGATCCAGGAGAGGATGCGACGCGTGTCCCAGGTACCCTGGCTGAAGAGGTGGATCATCTGCACGTAGTTGGCGTCGAGCACTTCGCGACCGCTGAAACGTGAACTGCTCCGCGATGCGTGAAGCGGCATCACCGGCAGCGCGACGTTCAGGCCCAGCGTTTCGTGCAGCATCTTCAAGGGGAAGCCCATCGAGCTGATGAGGGGCGTGCCCATGGCGAAACCGTGGAGGCCGACGATCCATGGCCGCGGCGGGCCCTCGTGTTCGAGAATGTAGGCGGCGGCGCGGCCGTTCTTCTCGTTCGACATCCACGCTTCCCGGCCGGGCTCGCCGACATGGGGCTCGAACTCGCTCTCGAAGCTGAGCTCCTGATAGCGCCAGCGTCCCGTTCCACCCCAGATTGTTTCGGGCGTGAGCTCGAAATCGTCGACGGGTGGTGGCGTTCGATGATAGGTGGCTGGATCGTCGATCCAGCCCATTTCTTCGAAGAAGGCCCGCATCTCGCCGGCCTCCTCGAACATGCTGCGGACCTGTTCCGGGAGGGGCACGCCTACAGCCAGACTCGTCGCCAGCTTGAACGTGCGATCCAGCGCTGCCTCGATGAGCAGGCCGAGCCGCGGCTCGAGGGGCGGTACTTCCCGGTAACGGGAGGCACCGCGAAACGCCGACCAAGCCTCGGAGACGAAGGTCCCTAATTGCTCGGCAGGAATCGTGAGCAGGCGCTCAGGCACACAGAGAAGATGCCGACATCCTCCGGCAGCGCTACCTCTCACTCCCATGCGCAACTTGACAGGACGTGTAGCGGCTGCAACTGGCGCAGCTTCCGGCATTGGGAGGGCCCTCGCGCTCGCTCTTGCGGCTGAGGGCTGCGAGTTGGCGCTCTCGGACGTGGATGAGGCAGGGCTGGAGGAGACCCGGCGACTGGCCGAAGCGCGAGGCGCCAAGGTGAGTACCGCCCACGTGGATGTGGCCGATCAGGTGGCCGTGGAAGCGTGGGCCGAGCAGGTCGTGCGCGCCCACGGTGCCGCTCACCTGATCTTCAACAATGCCGGCGTGGCGCTCGCAGGGACGATCTCGAACCTGACGGTCGAGGAGCTCGAATGGTTGATGAGGATCAACTTCTGGGGCGTCGTGTATGGAACGAAGGCTTTTCTTCCCCACCTCGAGCGAGCGGGAGAGGGTCATATCGTGAACATCTCGAGCGCGTTCGGACTGATCGCGGTTCCCGGCAACGGCGCCTACAACGCAGCGAAGTTTGGCGTACGCGGTTTCACCGAATGCCTGTCGATGGAACTCGAAGCGGCGCGTAGCGCGGTAGCGGTAACCTCGGTGCACCCGGGTGGCATTCGCATGCAGATTGCGCGAAATGCCAGGCTCGCAAGTTTGCAGACGGATGGGATGACTTCAGACGAACGTCATGACACGTTCACGAAGGTGGCTCGCACCACGGCCGAGACGGCGGCGCGACGCATCGTGGACGGCGTCAAGCGCGGAAAGCGCCGTGTCCTGATTGGCTCGGACGCACGAGTCCTTTCCGGCTTTCAGCGGGTCTTTCCCACCCTCTATCAGACGGCTCTGGCCCGTATCTCTCGACGCTGGGAATCGGGCCGCGTCTAACCCTCCAGCGAGGTTTCTCATCGCGCTGCGAACTCCTGCAGTGCCACCTACCCTGGAATCCAGATGCCCTGGTTCAGCTACCACGGAGGCCACTCCGGCGAGTTCTGCCGCCATGCCAAGGGCCGCCTCGAAGAGGTGGTGGAACGAGCGTGGCAGGCAGGCTTCACCCACTACGGATTGAGCGAGCACTGCCCGCGTATTCGAAGCGAGGACGTCTTCGAAGACGAAATCGATCTTGGTGTCGAAGGGTTGGGACGACTCTTCGCCGACTATCAGCTGGAAGCCGCGCGCCTGCGGGCTCTCTACTCGGATCGTCTCGAGATCCTCGTCGGTTTCGAGACCGAGCGCCTGCCTCCCGACGATTGGGCCAGGCTGATGACTCGGATTCGTGAAGATGCCGACCCCGATTTCATCATCGGGAGCGTTCACCACGTGAATGCCCAATGCATCGACTTTTCGAAGGAGCGCACGGAGACCGTCATGGCCGAGATCGGAGGCCGCATTCCCCTCGAGCGGGCGTACTTCGATGATCTTGCAGAGCTCGTCAGCGAATTGCGTCCGGAAATCGTCGGCCACTTCGATCTGATCCGGAAGTTCGATGGCGATGGGGCGGGCTTTGGGGATGAAGTCTGGCCCCATGTCGAGCGCGCACTCGAATCCGTCAAGGCGGCGAG
>JAAETT010000006.1 GCA_024228115.1 bacterium | reverse complement strand
TGTACTTTGGGCCGACAACACCCCCCGGGGGAGGCGAAGGACTGATCGCCACCATTGCAACCCATTGGGCGTTCTGCACTGCGCGATCGGCGCGGAACCCTTCCCCTACCACCGTCTGACAGCGAAGCGAACCGGATAGGCAGAGGAATTCCTATCCGCCGTTGTTGCATGCCCCGCTGGCGCACTGGTTGTTGGCGATGCACGTGTTTCCATTGGGGATTCCGCCGCAGAACCCGAGCAAGCACGCGGACCGGCGACACGTCACAACGCGGGCTGGGGAACTCCGCCCCACCCGCCCCTCGGACGAATTCGCGTCTTTGGCGACATTTCAGGGCTTCTCGAACCACTCATAGGTGGAGAAACCGTGCGCTGACTTGAGGGGTTCGTCGAAAATGAAGACCAAATTGTTCGGAGTGGTAGCGGCCATCGTCTTGTTGTGTTCGCCGAACGTTGCAGGCGCAACACCTGTCTTTGAGACGACCGGTTGGATCGTGGGAACGACCGGGCTGAACTTCGAGTTCGACGCGGACACGGCCCCGTATACCTATTCGGTGACGCTCGCCGACTTGAGCACAGACCCTTTCTTCGGGTTTGATTTCCTGTTCCTCTCGATCACGACGGCGACCGGAACCGTGAACAGCATCACTGGCCCCGGGAGCTTCAGCTTCACGGCCACACCCGGTGAGACCTACTTCGCCAATGTCTTCGGAACCGGTGGCGGCACAGCGGGAGCCGGTCTCTTCGGCTTGGAAGTGGTCCCCGAGCCCGGGACGACTGCCCTGCTCGCTCTCGGCGTGGCCTGCCTCGCGCTGGGAAGGCGGCGGCTCTCGGTGTAGGGCGCCTGAGCGGCGCCGGTTGCAATCGGGTTGGCCGCAGGGTTGGCTGCGGTCGCACTCGCCATCGTCGCCACCCCCGCGCGGTTTGACACAGCGCTCGTACTCGGACTTTGAGCGGAAACCCAGCTTGTAGAGTAGCCCGGGGCAGTCGCCTACCCCGGGCCCTCGCCAGATCCGGACAAGGAGATTTCCACCATCCGGCTCCTCCGTGAATGAGTCTTGTGGCTACGTACCCCAGAGCGAGACCATGATCCGGGGTCTGGGGAGCG
>JAAETT010000005.1 GCA_024228115.1 bacterium | reverse complement strand
GTGACAGTCTGTGCGGTAGTATCCGGCTTCATGAAGGGGCCCTTGTTGAGGGGAAACGCGTGTCGCAACACGTTTCTACCGCAACTGGGGCCTTCTTCAATTCAGGAACGCGACTTCTTCATGAATTATTCGGGCTAGTGCGTGGCCCGTGGCAGGCGAACACCGGGCGGAAACGTGCTCGAGCAGGCTCCATCGCGTGTTCTTCGATCATGGAACACGTTGCGACACTTGAGACACTTTGAACAGTTGTCGGCCGACGGTGGCTCCGCCTAAGGTCGCCCGCGTGCAGAACGCCGCGGAAACCACCCGTCATCGCCTCCGGCGAAAGCTCCACGCCGAGCTCGGCGAGACGCTTCTCGCGGCGCTCGAAGAGCCGGATGTCGTAGAGCTCATGGTCAACGAGGACGGCGCCGTCTGGTGCGACCGGCTCGGGAAAGGCATGGAGACCCTCCCGATAAGCTTCTCGGCGGAGCGCGCCATGACGCTCGTCGGGACGGTCGCAGCCCTCCTCGGAACCGTTGCTACTGCCGACGTGCCGATCGTGGAGGGCGAACTCCCGTTCGACGGAGCGCGCTTCGAGGCCATCGTCCCGCCTGTCTCCCGCCAAGCACTCCTCAGCATCCGCAAGCACGCGAGCCACGTCTTTTCCCTGGCTCAGTACATCACGCAGGAGCGAATCTCGGAGGACCAAGTGAGCTTCCTCCGTGAGGCAATCGCCAGGCAGCGAAACATCATCGTCGCCGGCGCTACGGCCTCCGGGAAGACGACCTTTGCGAACGCCCTGCTGCGCGAGAAGGTCGAATGCGGAGACCCCGCGCAGCGCATCATGATCCTCGAGTGTTGGCGATCACGAGAAACCGTAGAAATCTGATCATCTAGCCGTGGTCGCGCGCGAGTGCTGGTTTCTCGTCAGAACGGCGAATCGGTGTCGGTCGGATCGGTGTCGAGTTCGCGATCGAGAGCCGCGAGGTAGTG
>JAAETT010000004.1 GCA_024228115.1 bacterium | reverse complement strand
GTGACAGTCTGTGCGGTAGTATCCGGCTTCATGAAGGGGCCCTTGTTGAGGGGAAACGCGTGTCGCAACACGTTTCTACCGCAACTGGGGCCTTCTTCAATTCAGGAACGCGACTTCTTCATGAATTATTCGGGTTAGGGGCCGCAGTTTGAGGCGGCTTCAAATGCCTCGGGGCCGACACCGCCAAGATGGCGGCGGCGTTGAAGTGGCTAAGTAGCAAGAGGGAGCGTAGACGTCCGGTAGGGGGTCAACGCGTCGACCGGCTGCGCGAGAGGGCAAGCGTGATCAAGCCCAATGGGTTGCACCCTTGGCGATGAGCCCTTGATCCCCCCATGGGGTACTTGTCAAGCGATCCCCCTATCGGACATGATCCCTTGTTGGAACTCCTGTCCCCGGTCCGGGCTTTCGCCAGACTGCGGTCGAATTCCTGTCGAAGCCCTCAGCGGGGTCGCTGGATCTCCCCCGTCATCGGGACGAAGCGCACGGGAAAGATCACCTCGCGCTCGAAGCCCGTTTCGCTCTTCGTAAGCACGACGAGTTGTTGGTTCCAGCGGCCGACGGGGACGACCAGGCGTCCGCGGACCGCGAGTTGCTCGATCAGAGGATTGGGCACCTCGGGCGGCGCGGCGGTTACGAGGATGGCGTCGAATGGGGCGGCGCCGGGCCAGCTTCTCGCCTTTGCGAACCCGGACCAAGACAATCTGCTCGAGGCACGGGTTCGAAGCTTCTGTTCGGGTATTCTCTACCGGTTCTACCAGGCAGAGGTGCACAGATTGAATTGGTACAGGATCAAGACCGCGTTCATCGGGCTGAAGCGTTTGGCCACGCTGCCCGAAGAAGACAAGCAAGCGTGTGTCGACGCGTATCGGTTCTTTCAGCGAATGCAGGCCGGTGAAGAGACAAAGACAGAGGACGAGACCAAGGCCGTTGCGGACTACTACAAGGTCCTGAACAACATGTTGTCGGTCTTCGATCTGGAAAAACTCTACATCCCTCCCCAGCTGGATGATTCCCTCGGCTTGTATGGGAATCAGCTGTTGTGCGAGCAGGCCGTGTTGAAGGAGATGGATCTCGAGAAGCCCGACAAGTCCCATCTGTTGGATATGGGATGCGGGAGAGGGAGGATCTCGCACTACTTCGCCACGATGACCGGTGGCCAGGTGTCCGGCTACAACATTGACCCGAATCAGGTCGAAAACGCGATCGACTGGGCGGCGGAATGTGGAATGAGCGATCGGCTCCACTTCAAGGTGGGCGATCACCACAAGCCGCTCGAGTACGAGTCGGAGAGCTTCGACGGGTGTTTTTCCTTCCAAGCCGTCTGGCCCTTCTTCAAGAAGGAGGAGCTGGATGCTTGCGCGGAGGAGATGTACCGCGTAATGAAGCCCGGTTCTCGGTACGCCTGTTCTGAGTACTTGTTGAGCCCGTATTTCGATTGGAACAACGAAGAGCACTCAGCGCTTCACAAGACCTACCTTCCGACGCTGGCAGCCACCCAATCGATGTACCCGGCCGATGTCTGTGCGGCTTTGGAAAGGGCCGGATTCGAAATTCTCATTTCGGCACCGTCGAAGAGCGAAGCCTGGCCGCTATGCGAGCAGAAACGCGATTTGATCCTCAACGGGCGAAGAGTGGTCCGGGCCCTCGAGGCGATCCGCGTCCTGCCGCCCTGGGTCGAAGAATCGCTGGATCTACTTCAAACGGGTGGCCAGGCCTGGACGGATGCAGAGAAAGCCAAGATTGCGGACTTGAACTGGCGAATCGTCGCGGAGAAGCACTGACTCCCAGCCGCGGAACGCTCCGGATCGCAGGCGGGCTCAGGTAGGACCGTTGGCCGCGATCTCTTCCAGGGCGTCCACGTCGATGATGGTCACGCGCCCGACCTCGCCCGCAATCACGCCCTCCTGCTCGAAGCGGCGCACCACGCGGATCGCTGTCTCCACCGTCGTGCCCGCCGCCTCGGCGAGCGCGCGCCGCGTGACTTCTGCTTTGCCCCCTCGCGAGGCGCGTAGCAATGCCTGAGCCAGCCGGGTTCGGGCCGGATCGTGAGCGACCGAGCGGAGCCGCTCGTGGGCATCGTGCAGGCGCCGCGACGCAACCACGAGGATCTCGATGGCTGCGGCGGGCACTTCCGCCACCAGTTTCAGCATGACACGGCGAGGGATGATCCAGGCGGTTCCTTCGATCACCACCTCGGCGCTGGCCGTGTAGCAATCCTGATCCAGGGCCGATACGGCGCCAAACATCTCGCCGGGGCGCAGGATCTCGAGCGTCATCAGGCGCCCGTTGGCTGACGCTTTGTAGAGGCGGACCTCGCCCTGCTTCACCACCCAGAGGTAGTCAGCGGGTTCCCCCTCCAGAAAGAGGACGCGCCCGCGCTCGAGCTTCTTTTCGAGGACCGTATGGCCCACGCTGGCGCGGCGCTCAGGTCCCAGGGCGCGGAAGAATTCCGCCTGCTCGAGGTCGATATCGCGGTTTGCGTGCACTCAGCCGCTTTCTGGATGGCCAATTTCTACGTAGGGTATGTTCCGGATCATATCGGATCCGGGGCCACTGGGTGAACATTGGGGGTGCGGCGCAGTTGGGAAACGGCGATCAGCAGGGAGGCTCCTCCATGCGCGACTCCATCGTGGCAGCCCATCGCTCGCTCGACGGCCTGTTCGAGAGCACTCGGCGGTCTCTCGAGGAGGGACTCGGTGCGCCTGCGATCGATGCCTTTTGTCGGCTGCGCGAGGCGCTCGAAGCCCACTTCGAGCAAGAGGATCGTCTCTACTATCCCCCGATCGCGGCGTTACGGCCCGAGGCCCGCAGGTCCGTCGAGGAATTTGCCGCGGCTCATCACGTCTTCCGCAAGAAGTTTGGCGAGATCGGAGGGCTGCTCGAGAGGAATTGCCTGGATGAGGCCGGTCGGGTATTCGGAGCGTTCGCCAGGATGTTCGCCATACACGAGGCCGCAGAGGAGAAGCTCGTCGCAGAGTTGGATCGGGACGTCTTGGCAGCGCGCTAGTTCGGGTATCGAGCCAGTCTCTTCGGAGAGGCAACCCACGAGAGATCTGTCCCTCCGAGCATGCCCCTCGTCCTATCCCGGGAGTAGAAATATCTGCTCCCCTTGCGTCGGAAACCGGACCGCTTGCCGGTAGGCTGGGAGGCCTCATGCCCAATCCCGGAATCGTCAGGCGCTGGTTTCACCACGTTCAGGCAGCCGCGGTGATCGCCCTGATCGCCACCGACTGGATGATCGGTGACCCGGACCTTCGTGGCCGGTTCATCGGCGGTTACGGCCGGGAGATCCTGGAAGCCCACCTCTGGGTGGGATGGGCTCTGCTCGCCGCACCCGTATTCGCTCTCAGCCTGGCCGCCCGACCCCTCCTGCGGGACGCGGCGCGTCGGCTGGGGCCGCCGGATCCCTTCTGGACGTGGCGCAAAGTTCACCTCGCAATGATCGTGGTGCTCTCGGTTGCCCTATCCGCCAGCGGCGTGTTGCTCTGGGCCGATCTCGACCTGCCTCGCGGCTGGCTCGATGCAACCCTCACGATTCATCTGTTCGGGACCTGGGCCCTTGCGGCTTCGATCCCGCTGCACCTCTTCAAGGCGCGAGGCAAGATGGCAGCGCGTGCGGGTGAACTGCTCGGTCGCACCCCGCCGCCCCTCCACACCGATCACGAGGGAAACGCCATGGACCTCGACGTCGAGTAGAACGGCGCTCAGGCCGGGTGGCATCGTGCTCGTCCACGACTTCATGGTCGACGAAGAACTCGATGGCCTGTAGCTCCCGCCCCTCTGGGCGTTTCAGCAGCGCCTTCACTCCCATCTGGCGGGACCGGTGAGAGGTGGGCGAACCTCCGTACGTGAAGGGCAGGCTCGATACTGAGATCGGCTGGTGCCTCGCGTCTGTCACCGGGCCGATGGTCGATTGAGCGCGACGGGCCAGCGTCCGCTTCCGGCCTGGTACGACGACGCCAAGCTGGGCGTGTTCGTTCACTGGGGGCCCTATTCGGTACCGGGCTGGGCTCCGCTTTCCGGGGATATCCAGGAGATCTTCGCGAGCAAGGGGCCTCGCCACTACTTTGCGCACAATCCCTACGCGGAGTGGTACGTGAACAGCGTGCGGATCCCGGGCAGTCCCACCTGGCGTCATCATCGTGAAGTCTACGGAGAGGCGGCCTCCTACGCGGACCTGGGCGCCCGCTTCGACGAGCACGCCGCCGGCTTCGATCCGGATTCCTGGGCGAGACTCTTCGCGAGAGCCGGTGCGCGCTATGTCGTGCTGACGGCCAAGCACATGGACGGTTTCGCGTTGTGGCCGAGTGCACAGACGACGAACCGAGGAGGCTCCCAACCCGGTCGGGGCTGGGGAACGACGAAAGACCTCGTTGGGGGCGTGACCGCGGCAGTACGGGAAGCCGGCATGAAGATGGGCCTCTACTACTGCGGCGGCTTCGACGCGAGCTTCGAAGGCCGGGTGATTCGGACCCTCGGCGACTGCGTGCTGGCGGTTCCGCGATCGGCGGAGTACGCGGACTACGCGGAGGCGCAAGTGCGCGAGTTGGTGGAGCGCTACCGCCCGGCGGTGCTGTGGAACGATGTGGCATTTCCCGCTTCAGTGGATCTCGACGCGCTGCTGTCCACCTACTACGCCGCGGTTCCCGATGGCGTTGCCAATGATCGTTGGGCCCAATTCTCTCTGCCGCGGCCGGGGACACTCGCCAACCGCTTCGTGTCCGCGCTGCTGCATCATGGGGACCGGCTGTGGCCGCTGCTTCCCCGGCGGCATCGACGCTTCGGCTTTCCTGCCGCTGCTCACGGCGATTTCCGAACCCCCGAATACGACACGCCCGCGGCGGCGGGCGAGCGCAAGTGGGAGCTGGCGCGCGGGCTCGGGAATTCCTTCAGCTTCAACCGGGAGGAGGGCGACTCGGAGACGCTCTCCCTGGAGGCGCTGGTTCATCTGCTGGTCGATGTGGTGAGCAAGAACGGGAACCTGCTGATCGGCGTGGGTCCCAGGGCCGACGGAACGATTCCCGATCGACAATCCGAGCGTCTCGAGGGCCTGGGGGCATGGCTCGACGTCCATGGCGAGGCCATCTTCGAGACGCGGCCCTGGAAGCTCGCCGCGTCTCGGACCGAGGACGGGAGAGCGATTCGCTTCACGAGCAAAGACGGGGTGGTCTTCGCGACGCTGCTCTCGGTAGCCCGCTCCGGGCAGGTCGCGCTGCCCATCGAACTCGCGGCGGGAAGCGAGGTCGGCATGCTGGGGCGTACGGCCCCCCTCCAGTGGGAGCCCTCCGCGTACGGCGCGACCGTCACGATTCCGGCCGAGGCCGTGACCAGCGATGTCGCCTGGAGTCTCCGAATCACTCCTGAGCCCCTGCCGGTTTCCTAGCCCATCCGCCGCCCCGGGCGGTGGCTCGAAATCGTTGACCGGCCGGGCTCTTGCAGTAGAGTCGCCGGGTTACGTGGTACTCGGATGGATCCCACCTTCCGGTCCCAGATCGGGATGCCCCTCGGGGCCAACAAAAAAGGGATGCGAGTTCCCGCCGTGAATCGGTAGGGGAGTTGCAACGTCAGATCAGAGCAGTTTTCCTCGCGGAGGCGAGGGCCGACGGTCGGAACCGAAGTGGCCGGCCGATCATTCGAAGAAATGCGAAAGGAGTGTTCGAGATGCGAATCGTCCGGAACCCGTTGTGGGTGGTAGTGGCATTGAGCGTAGGCGCGTGGTTGTTCGCGGGAGCCGCAACCGCAGCGGATTGCTCCGGCCAGGGCGCCGATGGCTCGACGTACGAGGGCCGAAGCTTCGAAGGCCAGGTCAAGTCGAACAAGAAGAACGCCAAGGTCGTCGTGAGCCTGAAGCCGAAGAAGAAGGAGAAGATGCGCGAGATCACGATCCGTCAGGGAGGCGAACCGATTCCGTTCGCCGCTCACCCCCAGGCGATCGTCACCGGCACGAAGAACGCCGTGGGCAAGATCAAGACGGGCGATTGGATCCGAATCTGCGGCCCCCGCTCTGCGATGGCGACGCCGCGCTGGGCCTTTGCGATCGAGGTCTTCGAGAAAGAGGACGTCGCTGAAGACGTCGATTAGTCGGGTCTTCGCGCTCCCAGGATGAGCCGAGGCCCCGATCCCGCCACTCGATGGGCGGGATCGGGGCCGATCCTGCCGAATGCGCGATACGCCGGGCGCAGCGTCCCGAGTGACTCAGTCCGCCTCGTTCTGCACGATGATCTTGTACGCGCGAGGCGGTTCGTCGTCGAACTTCCAGCACACGCTGACGAGCATGTTCTTCTGGAGTTGCTTCCAGTTCGTTGCCGGCTCTTTGCGGTCACGCCGATCGACGATCGCCAGGCGCCTGGCTTGCGTGAACGTGACCTTGTCGTCCTTCTTGTTCTGCACCGTGAGGGCAGCCTTCTCGAGCTTCACGATCCGCCCCCTGAATGTGCGCATCCCCTTGCATTCGGCATCGGCGGGAGCTGCCGAGAAGAAGAGCACTGCGGCCACCGCCACGCTCAGCAGCCGGCCGGCTCGTTGGGTCTTTCGCATTGGATGTCGCTCTCCTGAAGGTCCGTTCCGCTGCCCAGCCAGAGCATGGTCCAACCTTAGGACGATCGGACCCTTCCAGCGATTCACAGGGTAGGACTTCCTGCTCCCGGGTCTCGGGCCGCGGCGATCGCTACTCTCTCTGCCTCATGCCCGACGCACAGCCGCTGCTGCGGCCGGACCAATTCGATCGCTACCGCCGGCACCTGAACCTTCCTGAGTTCGGGGTGGAGGGGCAGCGGCGTCTGCTCGAAAGCCGGGTCCTGCTGATCGGCGCAGGTGGGCTGGGTTGCCCGCTGGCCCAATACCTTGCGGCCGCAGGCGTCGGCACCCTGGGGCTTGCGGATTTCGACGTGGTCGAGCCCTCCAACCTGCAGCGTCAGGTGCTCTTCGGCACAGCCGATGTGGGCCGGCTCAAGGTGGAGGTGGCTCGCGAGCGCATCCAGGCGATGAACCGGGACGTCACCGTCCATACGATCACCGAGCGCGTTACCTCGCAGAACGCCCTCGAGTTGTTCCAGGACTACGATGTGATCGTGGACGGCACGGACAATTTCCCCACCCGTTATCTCTCGAGCGATGCCTGCGTGTTGTTGGGTAAACCCACGGTCTACGGAGCGATTCTTCGTTTCGAAGGCCAGGCTTCGACTTTCGATGCCAGCCGAGGCCCGTGCTACCGCTGCTTGTTTCCCGAACCGCCTCCGCCGGGTTCGGTGCCCTCTTGTGCCGAGGGCGGCGTGCTCGGGATCCTGCCCGGGGTCATCGCGATGATCCAGGCGACCGAGACGTTGAAGTTGCTCACGGGCATCGGTGAGCCCCTGATCGGGCGCATCCTCACCTACGACGCGCTCGCGATGGGTTTTCAGGAGTACCGCCTGAAGAAGGATCCGGATTGTCCGATCTGCGGGACGAATCCGACGCTGACGGAGTTGATCGACTACGAGGGATTCTGCGGCGTTCCGGGGGCGACCGAGGAGAGTGTGGTGAAAGAGATTTCGGCAACCGATGTGAAGCGCAGGCTGGCTGCCGATGAGGGCTTCTTGTTGCTGGACGTTCGCAACCCGGACGAGTGGGAGACAGCGCGTATCGAGGGAGCCACCTTGATTCCCCTGGGAGAGCTGGAGAATCGGCTCGCCGAGCTCTTGGATTGGAAGGATCGACCCATCGTCGCGCATTGCCACCATGGTGGGCGCAGCGCCCAGGCTTGCGAGATCCTGGCGAGGGCAGGCTTCAGTGATTTGACCAACCTGGTTGGCGGGATCGAGGCCTGGTCCTTGACGGTCGACCCCGAGATTGCGCGGTACTGAGATGGCCACTCGAATTCCGGATCCGTTGAAACGACGCCACCTGGTCGAGGGTGATACCGATGGGGCCAAGGCGCTCGCGTTGGCGGAAGCCTATCTCGAGGAAGGCCGGCAGCAGGAATCCATCGTCTTCCTGGTGAAGGCGGGTGCCACGGAACAGCTCGATCGCTTGCTCGAGGAAGCGGTGGAGGCCGGGGACGCCTTTCTCGTGCGGCAGGTGGCGGAGGCACTCGAACGGACACTTCCTGCGGCGACCTGGGCTCGGGTGGAGGCGCAAGCGCGCAAGCTCGGCAAGGATCGCTACGCTTCGGAGGCAAGCCGCCAAGCTGGGCGGGGCGAAGACTGAGGACTTCTGGCATGGCGATACGTTGTCTCGTGGTACGAGGGCTCGTAAAAGAGGTCGAGGAGGACATCAACAAATTCCTCGCCTCTGCCGAGGTAAATGTCCTCCACATGGCTCAGAGTGAGACCGGCGAGTACCTGAGCGTCACGATGATCTACGACGAGCTCTCGACGGGCGCCTGACTCCTGGCGTGGACTTCCCCGACGTGGGGTACCCTCCGCGCGTGCCCGCTGCGAATCCCCGTTGCCTCGACGAGTTGGCCGAATGGTTGAGGGTGCACTTCGATCCGAATGCATCCGGTGATCTGACCGCCGTCGCGCTACTCGATCTCCGTGGGACGGGGGGTGGTTCCCTTGTCCTTCGGTTCGAACCGGGCCGGGCGGAGATCGGCTCGGGAACCGTTGCAGACCCGGATGTCCTTCTGCAGGTCGATGCGGGAGATTTCTATTCGATGTTGTCCGGCACCACCAGCCCGGATGTGTTGCACATGCAGGGGCGTCTCGAGGTCGAGGGGAATCTCGGCGTCGCAATGAAGCTCCGCAGCTTGTTTCCTGCGCGCTGATCGTCATGGACGTACCCGCGATTCGTATCGAGAATGCCCGGACCCACAACCTCCGGAACGCCTCGTGCACGATTCCCCTCTACAGCCTCACGGTGGTGAGCGGCGTTTCGGGCTCGGGAAAATCGAGCCTGGCCTTCGATACCCTCTATGCCGAAGGGCAGCGGCGCTATGTCGCGTCGCTCTCGACCTACGCGCGCCAGTTCCTGGAGCGTCTTCCCAGGCCGGATGTCGACCTGGTGAGCAACCTGCCACCAGCGATCGCGATCGAACAGCACAACTCGGTCACGAATGCCCGCTCCACGGTGGGAACGGCGACGGAGATCCTCGATCACCTGCGCCTCTTGTACGCCAAGATCGGCGAAACCACGTGCTGTGGTGCACGGGTTGAAGCCGGCACGGTGCAGAGCTGGACGGAGCGTCTGCTCGAACGATTCTCAGGGCAGCGGGGAAGCCTGGCGATCGCCCTCCGCTCCGAGGAGCAGGCAGCAGATCTTCGCGAGCGCCTCGGCCGCGAGGGCTGGACCCGGCTGCTCGATCGGGCCGGGAATCGGTTCGAGTTGGATGATGTCGATGACGCGCGTCTCGACCGGGAGCGGAAGGATCTGCTTTCGGTCGTGGATCGTCTGGCGATCGGTGAGAAGGGTCGTAGCCGCATCGCGGAAGCTCTCGCAGCGGCATTGGGGCGGGGCTTCGGCGAAGCGATCTTCGTTCCCGAGGGCGGCGACATCGTTGCCGTTCGCGAGGGCTTCGTCTGCGAAGCCTGCGGGCGCCGCCATCCCACACCGGAACCGGCACTCTTCTCCTTCAACAGCCCGCTCGGAGCCTGCAGTACGTGTCAGGGGTTCGGTCGTGTGGCGGCCCTCGATCTCGAGAAGGTCGTGCCCGATCCGGGCGTCAGCCTGAAGAGTGGCGCGATCGCACCATTCGCAACCCCGAGCGGACGCAGCTGCCAACGCGATCTGTTGCGCGCATGCCCCGCAGCCGGCGTCGACCCCAGCCGCACCTGGCGGCAGTTGGGAGCCCGGCAGCGTGCCTGGGTGATCGAGGGGGATGACGATTGGTACGGCATCCGGGGCTACTTCGAGTACCTGGAATCCCGGCGCTACAAGGTGCAGGCGCGAATCGCCATCGCCCGCTACCGGAAATACGATCCTTGCCCGGAGTGCGAGGGGCACCGGCTGCGTCGCGAGGCGCTCGAGGTCGTCGTTGGGGAGCGTCACCTGGGCGAAGTATCGAAGCTCACGATCGAGGAGCTGGCGGCATGGCTAGGCGCGCTGGAACTCGAGGCCGGTCGGAAGGAGCGGGGTGAACGGCTCCTCGCGCTGTTGGAAGCTCGTGTCGAGACAGCGCTCGAGGTGGGCCTCGGCTATCTGAGCCTGGCGCGCCAGATGCGCACGCTATCGGGAGGCGAGGCCCAACGCATTCAGCTCGCGACGGCGCTCGGCGGCGGCCTCACCTCGGCGCTCTATGTTCTGGACGAGCCCTCGGTCGGTCTGCATCCGCGGGATGTCGGCAGGTTGCTCGGCGTGATGCGCTCGATCCGCGACCAGGGCAACACGTTGGTCGTCGTCGAGCACGCGCCGGAGATCGTCTCCGCCGCAGACCATCTGGTCGATCTGGGCCCCGGCGCCGGCCGGGAAGGCGGGCAGGTCGTCGCGGAGGGGACGGTCGAAGAGGTCGCCGCCCGAAGCGACTCGCCGACGAGCCGGCTGCTGGCCGGCGAGTTGAAGCTCGAGAGGCGTTTCCGACCCGATGCCAATGGCGCGCTGCGGATCGAGGGCGCCAGCGCCCAGAATCTCAGGGACGTCGATGTCAGCATCCCGCTGGGGCAACTGGTTGCGGTGACCGGGGTGAGCGGAGCGGGAAAATCGACCCTGATTCGCTCCGTGTTGGTCGGACAACTCCGCAAGGAGAGCGAGCGCGGCCCCTGCGAGAAGATTCTCGGAGCCGACCGCATCTCCGAGGTCGTGGTGGTCGAGCCGACGCCGCCGGGCCGAAGTGCACGATCGAATCCGGCGACGGTCTCGAAGGCGTTCGATGGCATCCGGAAACGCTTCGCCAAGGCGGCTGCAGCGAAACGCCGTGGTTTGGCTCCGGGTTGGTTCTCGTTCAATGTGCCCGGCGGCCGCTGCGAGCCCTGCGAAGGCAGCGGCGAGACGGTGGTCGACATGCAGTTCCTCGAGGATGTGCGCATCCCATGCGAGCATTGCGACGGTACCCGCTACAAGCCCGAGGTTCGCGAGATCACGGTGAACGGCCTCTCGATCGTCGATGTGCTGGCGCTTCCTGTTCGGGAGGCGAGGGAACTTTTTGCCGCGGAGAAGACGATCGGGCCGCGGCTCGAGCCGCTGTGCCGGGTCGGCCTGGGTTATCTCACCCTCGCGCAACCGCTTTCGACCTTGTCTGGAGGCGAACTCCAACGCCTTCGGATCGCTCAGGCCCTGGCCGCGGGAACGCCGGGTGCTCTCTACGTGATGGATGAGCCCACGACGGGTCTGCACGTCTCAGAGATCCAGGTGCTCGTCTCCTGCCTCGACGCACTTCTCGATGCAGGCGCCAGCGTGGTGCTGATCGAGCACAACCTGGATGTGATCCGCGTTGCCGACTGGATCATCGATCTGGGCCCCGAGGGCGGACCGGGCGGCGGCCGGATCCTCGCGGAAGGGCCCCCCGCAGCGATTGCCAAGGTGAAGAAGTCATTCACCGGAGCGGCGCTCCGGGGAGAGCATGGATGATGTCTCCGAGCCCTTCGATAAGATCGCTGGAACCATGTCGGACCGCGCCGTACCGCCCGTTGACATCCATCCCGAAGAATTCTTCACGCGATGGGTGCCGGCTTCGGTTGCCGCGGACGAGAGCCGTCGGCGTCGACTGGCACGAACCGAAGCGGTGCTCGAGTTCATCCTCACGGATCACGAGCAGGGCATCTACCACCTGAGGGTCACCCAGGGCGTGGTCGTGGGTGTCGTGGGTGAGGCCCCGGCGCCGGACCTACGCGTCCGTCTGGATATCGAGACCTGGCAAAGCCTGAACGCCGGCAATCTCTCCGCGCCGGAGGCTTTCCGAAAACGTCGGGTGCGTCTCGAGGGCGATTTCAAGCTCGCCCTCAAGCTTCACCTGATCCTGGGGTAGGCGGAGAGGGCTAGCCGTCCTCGATCCGTTTGGCCGGGTGTTTGCGGGCATCCCGACGGCGGCTGAAGATGCGCTTGTCGTGCACCTTCCGCAGCTGGTGTTCGAGTTTATGCAGTGCCAGATCGGCGACCTGCGTGGCCTTCTCTCCCTTTGCGTGGGTGGCCGCCTCGGTGTGCTTGCCTGTGGCGTGGGCGCTCGCCGCGTGCCCCGGGCCGTCCGGAGCCAGGGTGATTTCGAGGTGGGTGAGTTCCGGGAACTCATCCACAACCGATTGGCAGCGCTCCTCCAATCTGCGACGTGCGTCGTCCGAGAGGTCCGTTTCCTTGACGTGCAAATCCACGCGTCCGTTCGCCATGAGTCCCCCGTGTTCGTTCAAACCGAGTTTACCATGCGATGGTTCGGCATTCGCTTCGCCCATCCGTAGAAATGGCGAAAATTGTGGAATTGCCGGAGAGGTGCGCACTGCAGAAGCGGATGGAGTTCGAGCTCGCAGAACGCCAGGTTGGCGGAAGCGGACGGGAATCGAACCCGCCGAAACCGTGTCGCCACGATTTCCACCGGATTTGAAGTCCGGGCGAGGCACCAGCACTCGATACGCTTCCAGGCCGAGAAGATAGAGAAAACGGTTTTCCCTCGCGCGGATCGCGTTACACTTGGTGTGGGCCTACCGGGGGGTGGCAGTGTACTCGCGGGCGGATACCGCCAAGATCCTGCGTGTGTCGTCGGAACGACTGCGCTACTGGGAGCGTACGGATCTCGTGCGCCGTTCCGCGGATGCGGACGGTCGCAGCGTGTTTGCCTTCGAAGACCTCCTGCAGGTGCGTTCGCTGCTGACACTCGTCGAAGAAGGCGTTTCGGTGCGCCGCATCCGCCGCAGTCTGTTGGCTCTCCAGAATCGCCTGCCGGAGCTCGAACGCCCGTTGCACGCGCTGCGCCTTTCTACCGCCGGAGCTGGCCGGGTGGCGGTTCGCGATGGCGATGCGTTGATGGAACCGGATGGACAGCTCGCCATCGATTTCGACGCTTCATCGAAGGCAGAGATGCGGCCGACGCCTCTCGGAGGGGAGGGCGACGAGAAGGCCGGAGCGCTGGCGTGGTTCGAACGCGGCTGCGAACTCGACGCCGAGCCGAAACGCCTGCGGGAAGCCATCGAAGCCTATCGCCAGGCGATCACCCTCGATCCGGATTTCGCGGATGCTCACTGCAACCTGGGCACTTTGTACTTCAATCACGGAGATCGCGATCAGGCGCGCCATTGGTACGCGGCCGCATTGGAGCGAGAGCCTTCGCATCTGGAGGCCCACTTCAACCTGGCGAATCTCTGCGAGGAAGAGGGGCGTCGGGAATCGGCCGTGCACCACTACAAAGCGGCGCTTCAAGCCGATCCGTTCTTTTCCGATGCCCACCTGAACCTGGCCCTGCTGTATGAAAAGCTCGAGCTGAACCGGAAGGCTCGCGAGCATTGGCGGCGCTACTTGCAACAGGTGCCCGATGGCAACTGGTCCGAGATCGCCCGGCAGAGGGTGGACGAGTAGGGAGCCACCAGGGGGCGCGAGCCCGGCCAGGCTAACGCTCGGCTTTGCCCGTTTCCGGGACGATCCGGAAGGTTCGACGGTCGATCACGTCGTCATCGAGGTAGGCCTCGACGCGCCAGATACCGTGGTAGGAGAGGCGATCGGGGCTGAGTTCGAGTTCGGAGCGTGCGTGGGGGCGCCGGATGCTTGCGGCCGGCTCATCCTGGGCGACGCCGCCGCGGGGGTCGGTCCAGCGTACGGTGATTTCTTCGCGACGGCTGACGTAGTCTTCCTCGATCCACGCCCACCAGACCACCCGCTCGTCACGGGCACTGAAGAGCTGGCGCGAACGGCCGGCCGGTGTGTCGGCGGCTGGGGTCTCGGCGCCATCGGAGATCCCGGAGTTGCCGACGACGGGAAAGATCATCCGTCGCGCCGCTTCCCGGGCACGTTTGGGGAGGTTGCCACGGCCTCCGAAGCGGCGGGCCGCTTGTTCGAGGAAGAAGGTGGCCTGGACCCTCTCGCCCAGTCTCCTGTGGGCCAGGCCCAGGTAGTAGTAGTTGAGGGCGACGTCCGGATCGAGCAGCAGGGCGCGTCGAAAGGCCGGAATGGCTTCGGCGGGCCGATCCGCTTTTGCGAGAAGCTCGCCGCGTCGGAAGGGGATTCGCGGATCGGCCGGATAGCGGGCCTCGGCGTTGGTGAGCGTGCGGAGCGCTGCTTCCGTGTCGCCTGACTTTGCCTCGAGGCCCGCCGTCGCGAGCAGCGGGTCGGCCTTGGCATTGCGGGCGCCAACGACCTCCTTGAGTTCATTCCGTCGCAATTCGATGATGCGCGCGAGGCGATACTGCGTGGCGCGAAATGCGCGCTCGAGGCCGGGCGGCTTCTTCCCCGTGATGGTGAGTTTCTCTGCGCGCTGGGCACCGACCTCGATGCGGCTCTCGACGGCCGGATGGCTGTAGAGGTAGGGGGGAATCTCGATGCCGGGATCGTGCTGGTCGGAGAGGACCCGCTCGAAGAAGCGGACCGCTCCCTGCGGGTCGTAACCGCCCCGCGCCATGAAGGTGGCTCCGAGGTTGTCGGCTTCGGCTTCGAGTTCGCGGGTGTATTGGAGCTGCAAGGCCACGTTCACGCCCTGGGCGATCAGCAAGGGCTCCGCCTGTCCGGTAGCGACGGTGGCCAGCACCCCGGCCAGTTGGGCGAGCAGGCCGGGAATGGCCGCGGCTTCCGCCTGCCGCGCGTAGTGGTGGGCCTTCACGTGCGCGATTTCGTGGGCCATCACACCCGCCAACTCGTCCAGGTTGCCTGCTTGGAGAATGGTGCCGCTATGGAAATAGATCGCGCCTCCCGGCAGGGCGAAGGCGTTCAGCGAGGGGTCGACGAGGACGCGGAAGCGATAGGTGAAGGGTTGCTCACCGAGGGTTGCGACCAGGGATTGGCCCAGGTCGTTCAGCATGGAGAGGACCAGGGCGTCTTCGATCAGCACCAGGTTGTCCTGGAGCTGGATGTCCACTTCGTAGCCGAGCTTGCGCTCGTCCTGGATGCTGACCTTGCCGAAATCCGAAAGCGGGTTCCGGCTGCCGTCGTTCTGGATGCAGGCGACGAGCACGAGGCTCGCGACGATCGCTAGAAGGCGTCCTGCTGTGGCCATCCGCCAGGGGTCAGGAAGCGTCCGGCGGCTGCCATCGAAGGATGGGCTTTCGGGCGGCTCGGGTTTCGTCGAGTCGGGTCAGGCGCGTCCGCTCCGGCGCGTGGCGCAGGGCCTCCGGATCGTCGTGGGCCTCGCGGGCGATCTCGATCATCGTATCGGCGAAGCGATCGAGGCCCTCCCGGTCCTCGCTCTCGGTGGGTTCGATCATCAAGGCGCCCGCGACGATCAAGGGAAAGTAGATCGTCGGCGGGTGGTAGCCGTGGTCGATCAAGCGCTTGGCGACGTCCAGCGTGGTGATGCCCGTGTCCGCCAGGCCTCGATCCGAGAGCACGCATTCGTGCATGACCGTGCCCGGGAACGGCACGTGGTAGTGCTCCCGCAGACGCTCCAGGAGGTAGTTCGCATTCAGCACGGCCATTTCGGCGCAACGCCTCAAACCGTCGGCCCCGAGGGAGAGGATGTATGCGTAGGCCCGCACCATCATGCCGACATTGCCGTGGTTGCCGTGCATGCGGCCGATCGTCTGGGGGCGATTCTCGTCCCAGCGGTACGCGCCCGCTTCTGTGCGCTCCACCACGGGTACGGGAAGGAAAGGCACGAGTGCATCTACGACGCCGACCGGCCCGGCGCCCGGCCCGCCTCCGCCATGGGGCGTCGAGAAGGTCTTGTGCAGGTTGAAATGCATGACGTCGATGCCCATGTCGCCGGGCCGGGAGAGGCCGAGCAGGGCATTCAGATTGGCGCCGTCGCCGTAGACCATGCCTCCACCGGAGTGGACGATCTCGGAGATACGCGCGATATGCGTCTCGAAGAGCCCAAGCGTGTTCGGGTTGGTCACCATCAGGGCGGCGATTTCGTCGGTCATGGCCGCTTCGACGGCCTCGGGATGCAGGAGGCCGTCGTCGCCCGAGGGTACGGCCACCACGTCGTAGCCGTTCAGGGCCGCACTGGCCGGGTTCGTGCCATGGGCGGAATCCGGGATCAGCACCTTGCGTCGGCGGGTATCGCCGCGGCTCTCGTGGTAGGCGCGGATCATCATCACACCTGCCAGCTCGCCCTGGGCGCCCGCTGCAGGTTGCAGCGAGACCCGGGCCATGCCGCTGACCGTCGCAAGCAGGTTCTCGAGCTCGAACATGAGTTCGAGCAGGCCTTGCACCTCCTCGACCGGCGCATGCGGATGGGCGAGCGCCAGGCCGGGAAAGCGTGCGATCTGCTCGTTCAGCTTCGGGTTGTATTTCATCGTGCACGAGCCGAGCGGGTAGAGGCCCAGATCGACCGCTGCATTCCAGGTGGAGAGGCGTGTGAAGTGCCGAACCACGTCCGGTTCGGAGAGTTCGGGAAGCGTCGCGGGCTCCGTTCGAAGTGCGTCACCGAGGAGCGCCTCGGCGTCCACCTCGGGCACGTCGAGGGGCGGAAGATCGACGCCCCGTCGGCCCGGGCGGCTGCGTTCGAAGACCAGGGGTTCTTCGTAGGAGATCCCGCGCGTGGCGTTGCTCATGCGGGCGCTCCCGACAATGCAGCGGCCAACCGATCGATGCCCTCTCGGCTGCAGAGCTCCGTTGCGCAAACGAGCACAGCCGGGCCGAGCTGGGGGCGGAAGCGCGTCAGGTCGAGCCCGCCGGTCACCTTGGCCTCTCTGGCGCGGGCCAATGCTGCTGAAGGCGTGTCGGGCACGCGCACGACGAATTCATTGAAGGTGGGCGCGGAGAAGGGCAGTTCGAGACCGGCTTCTTGCAGCTTTCGTTTGGCGTATTCGGCCTTGGCCAGGTTCTGCAGGGCCACCTCGCGCAGGCCCGCCTTTCCCATCAGCGAGAGGTAGATCGTGGCCATGGTCAGGCAGAGGCCCTGGTTGGTGCAGATGTTCGAGGTCGCCCGCTCCCGGCGGATGTGCTGCTCGCGGGTCGAGAGCGTGAGCACGAAACCTCGCTTGCCTCGGGCGTCGACGGTCTCGCCGACCAGGCGTCCCGGCAGCTGGCGAACGTGCTTCATGCGGGCGGCCAGGAAACCCAGATGAGGGCCCCCGAAACCGACGGGCACGCCGAAACTCTGGGCTTCGCCGCAGACGATGTCGGCCCCCCAATCGCCCGGTGGGCGAAGTAGCGGAAGCGAAAGAGCCTCGCCGACGGTCGCCACCAACAGTGCGCCGGCGGCGTGCACCGTCTCCCCGAACGCACCGAGTTCCTCAATGCAGCCGAGAAAGTTGGGCTGCTGCACGATCACACAGGCGACGTCGTCGGCCACCACGGCGCCCGCCGTGCGTCCATCGTCGCCGAGGGGAAGCGCATCGATCCGTGCACCGAGCCCTCCCAGGTAGGTCGCCAGCACGTGAAGGGTATGGGGATGAACGCCATCGGATACCAGGATGCGCTCGCGACGGGTGACCCGCATGGCCATCAGCGCGGCCTCGGCCGTGGCCGAGGCGCCGTCGTACATGGAGGCGTTGGCCACCTCGAGGCCCGTCAGGGAAGCCATCATCGTCTGCCACTCGAAGATGGTTTGCAGCGTGCCCTGGCTGATCTCCGGCTGGTAGGGCGTGTAGGAGGTCGTGATCTCCGCCCGGGAGATCAGTGCATCGACCGCGCTGGGTACGAAATGGGCGTAGGTTCCGGCGCCGAGGAACCAGGCGTCTCCGCCGCTCTGCGTGTTGGCCGCTGCAAGCTCGCCGAGCCGTTTTTGCACCTCGAGCTCACTCTGGCCCGAGGGGACGTCGAGCACGCCTTTGAAGCGCAACTCTTCCGGGATCACATGGAAGAGGGCATCCACATCCGGTTGCCCGACCACGGCGAGCATCTCCCGGATGTCGTCGTCGGTATGGGGGATGTAGCGCACGCTAGGTGCTCTGAGGGAGCGCGATCCAGCTCATGCTAGGTGCTTTGATCCTCGCGATCCTTGATGTGCTGGAGGTATCCCGCACGATCGAACAAGCCCTCGACCTCGCTGGGGTCGGCCACGGAGAGCACGAGCATCCAGCCTTCGCCGTAGCAATCGTCGTTGACGGCCTCGGGCGTCTCCGCGAGGGCCGGATTGATTTCCAGGACCTCGCCGGAAATGGGCGCGTAGAGATCGGCCACGGTCTTCACCGATTCGATCACGCCCAGCGGCTCACCCTTTTCGAGGAGGCGGCCGACCTCGGGCAGTTCGACGAAGACGACATCTCCCAGCTGCTGCTGGGCATAGTCGGAGATGCCGATCGTGACGCCCTTGGCTTCGCTGCGCACCCACTCGTCTTCCGCCGAGTAGCGCAGATCGTCGCGAATATCGTAGTCGCCCACGTTGTCGGAATCCTTCCTGGCAGCGCTCGGCTGCTCAGCTTACGAATGGTGTTTCGATCACCCGGGCCGCTACGGGCTTGTCACGAACGACGATGTCGAACTCCTGGCCGGGCTCGGCCAGCGCGGGCGGAACGTAGCCAAGGCCGATGGATTTTCCGAGCGTCGGAGAAGGGCCGCCCGACGTGACGGCGCCCACGGTTTCGCCCTGCTTGGCGATCGGATAGCCGGCTCGGGCGATGCCGCGCCCCACCATCTCGAAGCCTGTGAGGAGGCGCTTCGGCCCCGCCTCCGCGCAGCGGCGAACCGCCTCGGCGCCGATGAAACCGCCGGCCTCGAGCTTCACGAAGCGGTCGAGCCGGGCCTCGAGGGGCGACGTCGAATCGTCGAGTTCGTGGCCGTAGAGGGGCAGGGCGGCCTCCAGGCGGAGGGTGTCTCGGGCACCCAGGCCGCAAGGGCGGGCGCCTGCATCCGTCAGGGCCTGCCACAGGCCCAAGGCGGCTGCGGCGGGTGCGTAGATCTCGAAGCCATCGGAACCGGTGTAGCCCGTGCGGGAGAGGAGCACCTTTCCGCCGGCCAGTTCCGCGTCCACGAATCGGAAGCGGCGCATCCCGTCGAGCGGGGCGGCACCGAGCTTGGAGAGGATCGCTGCGCTGGCCGGCCCCTGAAGGGCGAGCAGCGCGGTTTCGGTGCTCCGGTTGCGCACTCCGGCGGCTTCCGATGCGTGCCGAACGCACCACCGGTAGTCCTTCTCGACGTTGGCCGCGTTGACGCAGAGAAAGACGGAATCTTCGGCCGTTCGATAGACCGTCACGTCATCGACGACGCCGCCTTCCTCATTGCACAACAGGCCGTAGCGCACGCGCCCCACGCGCAGGCTCGCTACGTGGCAGGTGACCAGCCGTTCGACCGTCGCCACTGCCTCGGGCCCGGTGAAGTGGATCTGGCCCATATGGGAGACGTCGAAGAGCCCGGCCGTCTGACGGACGGCCGCGTGCTCTTCCTTGATCGAATCGTATTGCACCGGCATATCGAAGCCGGCAAAGGGGACCATCCGGGCGCCGAGTGCGACGTGCGCCTCATGGAGCGGGGTGCGTTGCAGGCCCGTCAACTTCCGTTCCGGGCACGGTAGGCGCGCAGGGTATTGTGCAGAAGCATCGTGATGGTCATGGGGCCGACGCCTCTCCGATGAGGTGTCACCAGCGCAGCGATCCCCTGGACACCTTCGAAGTCCACATCACCGACGAGCACACCGTCTACATCGCTGACACCCACGTCGATGACTGCCGCGCCGGGTCGGATCCAATCCGGTTGGACCATGCGCGGTCGGCCTGTTGCGGCGATCAGGATGTCTGCGCTGCGGCAGACCCCCGCCAGATCACGGGTGCGGGAGTGGCACATCGTGACGGTGGCGTTGCGTCGTTGCAGGAGCAGGGAGATCGGCTTTCCGACGATCATGCTTCGTCCGATGACGACGGCGTGGGCACCCTCGATCTCGATTCCGTGGTGATCCAGGATCTCGAGGATGCCGAGGGGAGTGCATGAGAAGAGCCCGTCCTCGCCCATCACGAGTCGCCCCGCATTGATGGTGCCGACCCCGTCGACATCCTTGGCCGGATCGATCGCCTCGGCGATTCGGTTCGCCTGCATCTGGGGCGGCACCGGGAGTTGAACGAGAATGCCATCCACATGGTCGTCGGCGTTCAGGTCGGCCAGGAGCTCGAGCAGCGCCTCCTGCGTGGTGTCTTCCGGCAAGTGGTGCTCGATCGACTCCATGCCGATGCGTTTCGCCGCACGGCGCTTGCCCTTGATGTACGAGGCGCTGGCCGGATCGTCGCCCACCCGGATGACGCAGAGGCAGGGGCCGCGCTCTCCATTGGCGGTGAGCTTTTCGATTTCATCGCCCATTTCCTTGCGGAGCTTCTGGGCGAGAGCCAGGCCGTCGACGACGACGGTCTCGTTGGACACGGGGGAGTCCCTCCTGGGTGAAGAACTGCGGAGATCCGGGGGCACCGGGCGCCGTGCGACGGAGCGAAATTCCGTCCCTGCGCCCCTGGCCGGAACGGGCAGGAGAGTACCAACCGGTGAGGCGTCAGGCTGCGCTCTTGCCCTTCTTGGAGCCGCCTTTTCCGCTGCTCTTTCCGCCACTCTTGCCGCCGCCCTTGGACTTGCCGTCCTTCTTGGGCTTCTTGTCGGACTTGTCCTCGCTCTTGCCGTCAGAGCTTTCTGCAGCCGAGTCGTCCTTGCCGCCGTCCTCTTTCTTGGCCGGCTTGTTCGACGCGTAGAGATCGTTGTACCAACCGCTCCCCTTCAGGACGAACGCCGTTTGGGAAATCAGACGCTTGGACTTCATGGCGCCGCACTCGGGGCACTTCTTCAGCGGGTTCTCGGTGATCCGCTGTTCCCGCGAGAACTCATGGCCGCAGCCCTTGCACTGGTAGTCGTAGAGCGGCATGCAGTTTCCTCAGCAGGGTCAGGTGTTCCGCGTCGCGGGGCTCGCTGGCAGGCGGCCCAAGGCCACCGGCAGGCTGCATGAGCCCGCCAGGAGACAGCGTATGCCCGCCGGAGGGGAGGTGGGTAGCCGACTCACGAAGCCCCTGCCAGCTCACGGAAGCGCTGTTCGAGCGGCTCCGAAGGGCCCTCGATGCGCGCCCGTTTTCGCCGATGTCGCGAGCCCGGGTCGAGCTCCACCTGTCGCTTCGCCACCCCGAAGGTGTAGACGCTCACTCAGAAGCGTAGAAATCTGATCATTTGGCCGGGGGGCGACGCAGCCCGCCGTTCCGGATTCCGATTCAGATCTTCCGGGTCGAAAGGTCCTTGACCCAGGGCGAACGCCCTCCCGGCTCGAC
>JAAETT010000003.1 GCA_024228115.1 bacterium | reverse complement strand
TGTATCGACACTCATGAACGACAATCTGTCCCAGTATCATGGCAAGCAGACGCCAATCGTCCATCGACGACGGTCGCACTGGTGTGGGCCGCAGTACTCGAAGTCAACAGCCAATCATCCCGGACTTGCGAAAAACGTATCTGCCCTACGGTCGTTCTCGTACGAAGCACGAGAAGGCTGTTCGGGATGCGGAAGCTGCGTTGTACGCGGCTGAGTCCGAAGATCCTGGTAGCGTTGGGGTGACGCGCGACGCGTACCCGGCCCCTGTGGACGCTTTGGCTGGCGGACCGTCAGGTTCAAAAGCTAGAGCCGCTGCAGGTGGACCAATCGCTTCGGATTTCGAGTCAGACGTGGAACATGGACGTTCTGGGCGTTTCCGACTCAAGGACCGATCCTATGATTTGGAACGGTCGGACCATGGAGGGTCCCGAAGGAAGCATCACAGAAGGAAGCCGGACTTGACAACAGACGAGGAGGGATATTCAACAGCAGGGCCGCGAAAGGCCACACAAGCATTACACACACACGTAGATGGGCACCCCCCACCCCTACCTTCCCTACCTCGCAAGCGGGATGCCAAGAATCCTTTAGCTAAACCACCGCGCCAGGCTGGGTTAAAGGA
>JAAETT010000002.1 GCA_024228115.1 bacterium | reverse complement strand
TCACGCGCCAAGTCCAAGCCTGGCAAGACGATCGCAACCGAACGACGAAGGGCGTCGACTGGCAATTCACGACCCAACAAGCCCGCGTGAAACTGCGACGACTCTACCCCCAGCTTTTGGTGTGACAAGGGACTAGTCGTCCGGGAACATTTCCAGTTGGCGGTCGTCGCGGCGCACGCGGACGATGCCGGAGACGGCGATGCCCACACGCTTCACGGGACGGCCGCTCTCGGTTCGACCCAGGAGTTCGGCGGCGAGGGCCGAGATCGCGGCGGAAGTCGAGAGGGGCCTGCGGTCGGTGCGGCTGCGGGTCGTTGCCTCGCCATCGTCGTAGCGAAGCTTCAGCACGACCCGCTTCGCAGCCAGGTGCTCGAGCGCCAGGCTGCGTTCCAGATCAGCAGCCAGGGCGGCCAGCCGTTCTTCGAGCACGCCCCAATCGTTTTCCGGCGTATCGAATGTGGATTCCTGGCTGATGCTTCGCGGATGGGGTGCGGCCCGCAGCCGGCTCTCGTCGCGCCCGAGGGCAAGCGCGAGAATCCCGAGGCCGTGGCTGCCGAGACTGGCCTCCACCTGCTCCTCCGAGAGCAGTCGCAACTGGCCTACGGTCGCAACGCCCTGGCTCGCCATTCGCTCTGCCGTTCGAGGACCCACACCGGGAAGGCGCATCACGTTCAGCGCATCGAGATAGGCGCGAAGAGCCTCCGGTCGAACCCAGAAAAACCCTGTATCGTCGGAGTCTTCCGCTGCAAGCCTCGCAACGAACTTGATGGGTGCAGCGCCGACCCGCAGGGGCAGCCGGAGTTCGCGAGCCACCTCTTCCCGAAGCCGAATGGCCACCTGCTGGATCGGTTCATCCGAGCCACCGAGATCGAGAAACGCGGCGTCGAGGCCCACCGCCTCGACCCGCTCGGTTTCGCGGCGGAAGACGGCCTGGAGACGCTTGCCGGCTTCGCGGTACTCCCGCATATGGGTCCGCAACGCCCTCGCCTGGGGACAGCGGCTGAGCGCCTCGATCATGGGCATCCCCAACACAATGCCCGCCGCCAAGGCATCCGGGGTGGCCGCTTGCACCAGGCCGCGCTTGCGCGGATCCCCGCCGACCACGACGGGTTGATCTCGCAGCCCAGGATGTGCGGCGCGCTCCGCCTCCGCGTAGAAGCCCGGAACGATGGCGTAGAGGAGCATGGTTTCAGGGAGTGGGCTCGAGCCGCAGCTCGGCCACCCGCGTGTCGTCGATGACCGGATCCCGCGTCGAGAGAAGCATCGGCCGCCCGCGCAGCCAGCGCGTGATGCCATCCGCCTGCCAGCGATGCCCGGCCTGCTCGGTCTGGCCCGGAACCAGGAAGACGAGGGCCTGGTCGAGATCGCCCGCCTCGGCGATCAAGCGATGCACGGCCACGACCCGGGCGCCAAAGGAATCGAGGGGGGAGTACTCCCCGAGCAGCACCGTCGTGGCATCCCCTCCCAGCGGAAAAGGACCGAAGGCAGCATCCCGTTGCCACCGCTGGACAGGCCGCCTTGCCAGGAACTGAAGCGGATGCAGGCGCCCCCAACCCCACTTCTTGCGATTGGGCCCGAGGGTTACTGCGAGTTCGATCCAGGTTTCCCGAAGGCTTCGCAGCACGGCGGCGTCGACCCGTTCCGGATCCGACCAGGGCGCCGCCAGTTCCTTGTGAGCGGAAGGCGGGTCCAGGGCGCGACCCACCAGCCAAGAGAGCTCCATGCCGCGCAGACCGACCAGGCGTTCGAGCAACTCGGAACCGAGTTCGGGCTCGAACAGACGCCTGACCAGGCGAGCAAGGAACACATGATAGGCGGCGGCCTCCACGCGGTCGGCGCTCATGTCGCCATCCCAGTGGCGGAGCAGGTCGATGAGTTCCTGGGCCTCGCTGCTGCCAGCCGGCTGCTTTCCGACCCTCACCAATGCGCTGCGCACCAGATCGACCGCCACCGCCGAACGCGCATCCGCTTGGAGGGTCACCAGATCGTCTTCCTCGAGGGGCTTGGCGCGCAGATCCCGAAGCAGCTTGGCCAACCGCCCGGCCCGGGCTCCCGATCGCCAGAGCATTTCGACGCCGGCGGCCCGGCCCCCGGGAAGCGAGCCGTCAGCGGAAATCAGCCAGGGGCGCGAGCGAGTGAGCCCGCGGTGAGGCAGAGCCTCGTAGGGGATCGGGCGCTTCCAGCCGTAGGCGACATTCGTCGACGGCAACGGCACGATGCCGCTCGGCACCTCCCGCTCCGGCAACGCGCCCGCCACCTGCAGGGAACCGCGGCCAAAGCGATCCGCGAACAGCACCGCCACGACCGGCTCCACATGCCGAGCCAGCGCGCGGCGCCCCTCTCCCGTGCTCGTCGCCACACCGAGACCCAGAAAGCCCGCCATCGGGTCGCGTGTTTCAGCGCCCATCCAGCGCACCGAGACAGGAACCGGGAGCCCCAGGAGTTCGTGAATCAGGGGCCCCCGCGGCGTCTCTCGCACGCGAAGTATTTGGGCTGCGGCCCCACGAATACGGATCTCTTCCTCGCGTTCCTCGATCTTCCGCCAGCGCAACCCGTCGAGTACCCGCCCCTCCCGCTCGGCATGCAGGGTTTCCCAGGCCATGTCGGTCACCACCGCTGGCAGATGCGTCACCGCCCAGACGAGATCCGGATTGAAGCCGTTCCAGAAGATCGGCACTCCGGGCACGGCGGCGCCGGCCAGTTGCAGCGAACCACCTCGCAGCTCCGCAAGGTGAAGCTCGGCCGGCGCCTGGGCGGGGTAGTGGGCATCTGCTGCGAGCAAGGGGGCGCCGCGCCGCGTGCGGGACCCGCCCACCAGGAACGCAGAACTGCCGATCCCCTGCCCGGCATGGCCAGCGCGTTGGCGCAGCGGATCGACCGGCGGAAGCCACACGACCGGTAGCGCCGGGTTTCCACTCGCCGTCGTGTTTCGGCCCGCAGCCGGCCCGACACCACCGGGAAAGAATGGTCGGGCCATCGTCGGACCGAGTTTGCGGATCAGCAGATCCAACACGAGCGATTCCTCGACGCTGGCGCCGAGCGTCCAGGCGCGGTGCTTGAGCAAGGCCAGGGAATCCGTCGGCGTCCAGGGCTCCAGCGCCGCGGGATCGGGCTCTCCTGCCGGCGCCACGCGGAGGCCGAGACGCACCGGCGCCAGGCGAGCGTTCACGCCCGCCGAGTAGGCCTCGAGAACCCTCTGGGTGGGCTCGGAGAGCCCGGCCGCCTCCCGCGCGGCGAGCCGGGCGAAACCCAGGGTTCGGGCCCAGCGATCCGCCTCGAGGGCGCCCGGCCCCTCGACCTCCGCGCTGCGCCCCTGCGCCGCTCGCCTCGCCGCCAGCATCTGGCCGAGCCGATCCTGGGCGTGGACGAAGCCCAGGCCATACCAGGCGTCGGCCTCGCTCGAGGCTCGAATATGCGGAACACCGGCTCGATCCCGGAGGATGCGCATTGGCGCTGCCAATCCGGAAACGCTGAGCGTGCCCTCGATCTTGGGATACCGGCCCCGACGGGTATTTCGAGCGTCCAGCCAGAACGCGCCGCAGAGGAGGGCCACGAGCAGCACCGCCCCGACGCCGACCATGCGACGAGTTCCGAGCGGAGCTCTCCTCGCCCGATTGCGCGCTACCTCGACCATCCCCTCCCCTCACGCTGCAGCGACCGAGCATAGAAGGCCCCGCGCCAGCGGGCCCGGCCATGCCGCGGGGCACACTGCCGCAGTCGCCCATCGCGGGCTGAACGCGCGCCAGCGTCGTTGGAGGCTCGCCCTCCCCAGCCCTGGACACAGCGAACTGAAGATGGGCGAAGTCCGCGGAAAAATGGCTACATTCCGGCCCGCTCGCGCCCGGGGTGGCCCCGGGAAGCAACCTGGCCGTCCCGGCCGGGCGGCGGGCAGGCTGGAAAAAGGGCCGAACGGGACGAGCCGCGAAACCGGTTCGAACCTCCGCCCTCCGGCAACGCGGTGAATCAGATCGCCGCCCGCCCGCGCATACGAAGCGCCAACCGAAGAGGAAACGAGAGCATGACGGTCAAGGTCGGTATCAACGGATTCGGACGGATCGGACGGTTGGCCTATCGGGCCATGCAGGCCAAGGGCATCGAGGTCGTCGGCATCAACGATCTCGTCGATCCCGCCACATTGGCTCATCTCCTGAAATATGACTCCGTCCACGGGCGCTACCCGGGCGACGTGACGGCGGACGGCGACAACCTGGTGGTCGATGGAAAGTCCATCCCGATCACCGCGGAGCGCGACCCGGCCAATCTGCCCTGGGGCAAGGTCGGCGCCCAGGTCGTGATCGAATCCACCGGCCTCTTCTCGAGCCGCGACAAGGCCCAGCTCCACCTGGACGCCGGCGCCGAGCGCGTGATGATCACCCAGCCCGCCGGCGACCCGGACGTGACGGTCGTAATGGGCGTCAACGATTCCGATTTCGATCCGGCCAACCACAGGATCGTTTCCAACGCATCCTGCACGACGAACTGCCTCGGCCCGATGGCCAAGGTGCTGCACACGGAGTTCGGGATCGAGCGCGGATTGATGGTCACCATCCACGCCTACACCGCCGACCAGCGGCTGGTCGATGCGCCGCATAGCGATCTCCGACGCGCCCGGGCAGGTGGGCTCTCGATGATCCCGACCAAGACCGGCGCCGCCCGGGCGATCGGGCTGGTCATGCCCGAGCTGAACGGCAAGCTCGACGGCTACGCCATGCGCGTTCCCACGCCGGACGTCTCCGCGGTCGATCTCTCGGTCCAGCTGAAGAAGAGCACGGATGAGGCCACCATCAACGCCGCCATCAAGGCCGCTGCCGATGGCCCGATGAAGGGCATCCTCCAGTACATGGACGAGCCGCTCGTCTCGGCGGACTTCGTTGGCAATCCCCACTCCTCGATCTTCGACGTGCAGAGCACCAAGGTGATGGACGGCGACTTCGCCAAGCTCCTCTCCTGGTACGACAACGAGATGGGCTACGCGACCCGCGTAGCGGATCTCGCCGAGATCATGGGCCGCGCCTAGTCACGGTGGCCACCAAGACACTCGACGAGCTCCTTGCCGAAGGGGTTCGGGGCCAGCGCGTCTTCGTGCGCGCGGACCTGAACGTCCCTCTCGGAGGTGGCCAGATCGGAGACGATACGCGCATCCGCGCCGCGACCGGCAGCCTTCGGCGGCTGCTCGCGGGCGGAGCCCGGGTCGTCCTGGCCTCCCACCTCGGAAGGCCCAAGGGCGAACGCAAGCCCGAGTTCTCCCTCGCGCCCGTCGCCGAGCGGCTCGGAGAGTTGCTCGAGCGCAAGGTCGCCTTCTGTCCGGAAGTCGTCGGGCCCCTCGCACTGTCCGCAGCGGATGACCTCGGAGAGGGCGAGCTCCTGCTCCTGGAGAATGTCCGTTTCGAGCCCGGCGAGACCCGGAATGACGACGCCCTGGCGCGAAGTTTCGCCGAGCTGGCCGACGTCTACGTGAATGATGCCTTCGGCACCGCCCACCGGGCCCACGCCTCGACCGCAGGGGTCGCCCGGCTGGTATCGCGACGGGCCGCCGGGGATCTACTCCGTGCCGAGCTGGAACATCTGAAGGTCGTCCGCGAGCCGGAGCGCCCCCTGCTCTGCCTGCTCGGCGGCGCGAAGGTCTCTGACAAGCTGGCTGTGCTCGAAGCGTTGGCACCCCACGCGGATGTGCTCGCGATCGGCGGAGCCATGGCATACACCTTCCTCGCCGCGCGCGGCGAGCCCACGGGCACCTCTCTCGTGGAGCCGGATCGCATCGACGATGCTCGCCGGGTCGAGGAAGCCGCAGCGAAAGCGGGCCGCAAGCTCCTGCTGCCGACGGATCATGTCGTGGTCGAGAAGCTCGAACCGAACGCACCCGCTGAGGTCCGAGCCCAGGTGCCCGATGGCCTGATGGGTGTCGACATCGGCCCCGAGACGGCCGCCGCCTATGCGGCCGAGGCAGCCGCCGCCCGCACGATCTTCTGGAATGGACCGATGGGCGTCTTCGAAATGGACGCATTCGCCAAGGGCACCGAGGCGGTCGCGAACGCGGTCGCCAGCTCGGCCGGGCACTCCGTCGTTGGCGGCGGGGATTCAGTTGCCGCGATCAACCGGCTGGCGCTCGGCGATCGCATTGGACATCTCTCGACCGGCGGTGGCGCCTCCCTGGAATTCGTCCAGGGCAAGACGCTCCCCGGTGTTGCAGCGTTGGAGGATTGAACATGGCACGTCGACCGATCCTGGCAGCCAATTGGAAGATGCAGAAGACCGTCGGAGAGGCGCTGGCCTTTGCCGAGGGCTTCTTGCCTCTGGTCAAGGGTGCCGCCGCGGACGTGGTGCTGGCACCTCCGGCGACGGCTCTCCACGCCCTCGGCCAGGCGATCCGTGGTAGCAACGTCGCCCTCGCTGCGCAGAACGTGAACCCGGAGCCCAAAGGCGCCTTCACCGGCGAACTCTCGACGGAGATGCTCGCCGATGTCGGTTGCAGCTACGCCATCGTCGGCCATAGCGAGCGCCGCACGTTGTTTGGCGAAACCGATGCGTTCGTGGCCGCGAAAGCCGAGGCGCTCCTCGCGCAGAACATCCTGCCGATCGTCTGCTGCGGAGAATCCCTGGAGCAGCGCGAAGCGAACGAGACGTTTTCCTTCGTCGGCGGACAGATCCGGCAGAGCCTGGCTCGCATCGACAAGACCCGCGCCACCGAGATCGTCGTGGCCTACGAGCCCATCTGGGCCATCGGCACAGGCAAGACCGCTACGCCCGAGATGGCCCAGGATGTGCACGCGATGATTCGCGGCGTGCTGGGCGAACTCTTCGGTGCCGACGGCGAGGCGATTCGCATCCAATACGGCGGCTCGGTCAAGCCGGACAACGTGACCGAGCTGATGAGCCAGGCCGACATCGATGGCGCACTCGTGGGAGGCGCGAGCCTCGAACCCGAGAGCTTCTCCAAGATCGTCAATTTCGGCGGCTGACCGTCCCCAGATCCGGCGGCGAACCGCCCGCTACACTCCCCCCAAGGAGCCACCATGACCCTATTCGTAACCGTGCTGCACGTCCTCGTGTGCGTGGTACTCATCGTCGTCGTGCTGCTGCAGCGCGGCAAAGGCGCTGAGATGGGCGCCGTGCTCGGTGGCGGTGGCGGCAACACCGTCTTCGGCGCACGCGGTGCCGGCAACTTCCTCACCCGGCTGACGACAGCAGCCGCAGTGGTGTTCATGTTCACCAGCCTGATCCTGGCCTACTTCGCCCGGGAGAGCGCGGACTCGACGCTCTTCGAGGAGGTGCCCGCGGCCGTGGCACCTGCCGAGGAAGAGGCGGGAGGCTTCGAGGAAGCGCCCACCGATGCCACTACCGGCGGCTTCGAAGAAGTGGCACCGCCTGCGGAGGGTGAGGCTGGAACCGACACCGAGCCGGCGGTCGACAGCCCTGAGCCGGCGGAGGAGCCGACCTCGTAAGGGACCTCGGCCCCGGGGTGGTGCGGCAGAGAAGATTCGAACTTCCACGCCCTTGCGAGCGCCAGCCCCTCAAGCTGGTGCGTCTACCAATTCCGCCACTGCCGCACATCCCGGATTGCCAGGGCCGGCAAACGTACCCCTTCCGCGAGGATCGTCCAGCCAGCGGGGACGTTCCTTGCCTCAGCTGTCGAGCACGCCATCCCGCAGGCGGCCGATCCAGTTCCGGTAGGTCTCCACCGGCTGGGCGCCGGTCACGAACGCGTCGTGCCCCGCCACCCGCACGGCGGGCACCCCGGTGATGCTCACCTCGAGGGCCTCATTGTGCTGGTCGGCCACTTCACGCACGAGTTCGCGCTCTCCCTCCGGATCCGCCAGGACCGCCAGCCCCTCGGCCGGCAACTCCAGTTCCTCCCAGAGCTCCTTCAAGACGGGCAGTCGGCTGATATCGCGGCTTTCCTCGAAGTACGCGACGAGCAGACGATCATGCATCCGCGCGAACGCCTCGGCCGAGACCCGAGCCGCAGCCTTGGCCACGAGATGAGCGGGCACGCTATGGGTCGGCGGACCCTCGCTGCTCTCCCAGACCGTGAAGTCCGGTGAATCCGGCTCCCCGGCCGGCCTCATCCAGCTCTGCGTGTAACGCATGAACTTTTCGAGATCGCGGCCCGGCTCGGGCCGAGGGCGCAGCAGATAGCTGCGCCAGGTCAGCTCGAGAGCGTCGCCGAATTCCTCCTGCAACTGGTGCAGGCGGTACGAGGCGACGTAACACCACGGGCAGAGGTAGTCCGAGTAGACGATCAACCGGACCGGATCCACGCGCCTACTCCTCGTCGGTGGCCTGATCCTCCAAGCGCTGGATCTCCGCCATGTCTTCGGCGGTGGCGGGCAGGTAGATCGTCGTCATCGGAATCGGGTCGGTCTTCTTCCTGCCCGGGCGGAGCACGATGACGACCGCCTCCTCGGACGCGACGAGCTTGTCGATCTCGGCCTTGAACCACGCGGTGCTCTCGGTGTCGTTGAGCATCTTGCCGGTGAGGTTGTTCCGGATCTGCGTGACGCTCAGCTTGCCCCCGGTGGCCTTCACCGGCACCGTGGTTGCCTTGAGCGTCCTTCGCTTGCACTTGCCGGGGATCTTCGTGATGTCACCGGAGGCACCGGAGACCCGCGGGAAGAACTTGGTCGCCTTGCCCTTGGTCCACTCCACCTCGACCGTCTTGCCGGCCTCGTCATAGGACTTGATGACGCCGAAGGTCGAGCAGCTTTTCGCCTGGGCGTTGGCCGCCGCGAGAAACGGGACCGCGACCAAGAGAAGAATGAGTGTGGAGCGCATGGATTTCTCCTGTAGTGGGTGCTGCCGGCGGCTCATCCGTCGGCAGGAAAAAGGCGGCGATACGCCCTGGAATGGTAGACGAGAGGACCGCCCTCGGGATTCAGAGATTTTTTTCGCCCGACCAGGAGCGAAGAGCGCGTGGTCTCCGCCGTCATGGAAGGGTCGGCTGACATGGCTCGGCAGGGTAACGCGGCTCCCGGTGCGCTGCATCTGGAAAGCGGAGCCGAAGCCGACCCCTGGAAAAGGGCCATGGAACCGGACCTCTCGCCGGGCGTCGAATCCTTCAGGGCCTCACCCGAGTGGGCGACCTCCAGGTAGACTGCCGGTGGGTTCCTTCGGAGAGAAGACATGATGCACCGACATCCGCTTCGCCACCCGCTCACCTTTCCTGCCGTCATCGCCCTCATGCTGCTTCCTGCGACCCTCGACGCGCCCCAGGCTCATGCCGCGCGGGGGAAGAGCGTCGCGAACGAAGCCGAGTGGGTGAGCTTCGATCCGGAGGCCAAGACCGTCACCGTCAAGATCCTCATGAAGAGCAACGGCAACGAGGCGCTCGCCAAGAAGTTCAAGAAGACGGTGAGGAGAGGCCGGGAGGTTACGATCAACGTGATTCCCGACGGCCCCATCAGGGAGCGCACCTCCGTCGCAATCAACGGGCGCAAGGCCGGCCTGCTCGACATCGACACGGGCAAGCGCGTCGTCCTGTATTGGATCGAAGACCCGAACGCAGCCGGCGAGCTGTTCGCCCGCAAGATCGACGTGCTGCTCTCGTTCAAAGAGCTGCGGAGGCGCTACGAAACCGAAGGAGCCGAAGAGTAGGCGGCACTCGGCGTGGGTGGGCTTTCCGGCAAATCGCCTGCCAGAAAGGTCACGACGTAGGGGCCCACCACATCCAGGGGCCGGATGCCCGGGGCCAGCTCCGTGGCCAGACCGAGCAGCAGGGTCAGCGCGCGAGACCACATCACCAGCCCGTCGGGCAGGCGGAAGCTGCGAATGTTCTTCAGCTGGGAACGCATTCGCCGCAGGTAGACGCTGAAATCGATCTCGGCCGCTTCCTTGGGCGTCAGGTTCCAATACTCCGGGGAGAACGAGATGCGCAGAAGCTCCTCCACAGCCTCCCGATCGCGCGGATCGATCATGCCCGCCGCGAGCAGCGCAGCGGCATAACGTCGCTCGTCCCGGCTCACGCTCGAGAGGAGGGATTCGCGCAGCATGGCCATCACGGCCGGGGCGATGCGCTTGTTCATGCCGAAATCGATGATTCCAAGGCGTCCGTCATCGCAGACGAGGAGGTTTCCGGGGTGCGGATCGCAATGGAAGAAGCCGTCTCGGAACATCATGTGCAGGAAGGCACGCGTCGCCCACACCACCAGGCTCTCGGCATCTCGGCCACGCTCCTCGACGCCCTCCGTATCGTTCACCTTGCAGCCATCCAGGAACTCCATGGTGAGAACCCGGCGGGCTGTGGCCTCCCAGTGGATGACCGGGATGCGCACGTGGGCCGCGACCTCCGGATCCCGGCTCAGGTTCCGCGCCACTTCCTCGGCGGCGCGTCCCTCTCTCTCGTAGTCCATCTCGCCGTGGATCGACTCCGCCAGCTCCTGGTGCACCTGGCGGAGATCCGCCACGGTCACCCAATCGAAGAACCAGAGGCCGATTCGGGCGGCCGCCAGATCGATCGCAACGGAGCGTTCGACGGCTGGGTAGAGCACTTTGACCGCCACCCTCTCGCCGCTTCGAAGCTCCGCCTCGTGGACCTGGCCGAGGCTCGCTGCGGCCAGCGGCTCATTCTCGAAACGGCCAAAGACGTCCTCCACGGGGCGGCCGAGTTCCGCTTCGATCTGCTCGCGGATCTCCAGGGCCGCGTGGGGCGCCACACGATCCTGGAGCCGGGCCAGCTCATCACTCACTTCCTCGGGCAATACGTCGACCCGCAAGCTCGCCACCTGGCCAAGCTTGATCAGACCGCCTTTGAACCGATTGGCGATGCCGACGAAGCGGCGGGCAAAGCGCACCTGACGGTCCACCAGGGCACCCGGCGCCGCGCGAACCACGCCTCGGCTGTCCAGCACGATGATCAGCCAGATCCAGGCCGCGCGGCCGATCAAGCCGAGCAAGACGAGAAAGCGGGTTGCCAACGAGAGCAGGGACGGGGCGCCGGATCGGGTCACGGACGGAGGGTAACCGTCCGATCCCGCGCCGGGTGGCCGATCTTCAGTCGTCCAATCCTGTGCCGGGTGGGCGCACTTCGAGAAGAACCAGATCCATCACATTCGTTCGGGTGGGACCCGTCACGAAGAGCCCCCCTTCCGCTGCGAAGAAGGTGTAGGCGTCGTTGTCTTCGAGCCGGCCCCGAGCCTCCATCCCGGCTGCGCTCCCCCGCGCCACACTTCCCGCATCCGCAAAGGCCCCCGCCGCGTCGGTGGGTCCGTCGGTACCATCGGTTCCCACTGCGAGAAGGTCGATGTTGGGAGCCTCCTCGAGCGCCAACGCCGCCGCGAGGGCCAACTCCTGGGAGCGCCCTCCTCGCCCGCCGCCCTTGACGGTCACGGTCGTCTCCCCGCCGACGACGAGCAGGGTCGGAACCTCGGGCTCCAAGCTTCGTGCCAGGCCCACGAGACGCCCGGCTGCGACCCGCGCCTCTCCGCGAAGCTCGCCACCGAGCGAGATCGGGCGTAGCCCGTCTTTTCGGGCGGCTTCCAAGGCAGCCGCGCGGGCCGTCGCGTTCGAAGCCAGGATCCGGCTGCGCACCGATGCGAGAGCGGCGTCTCCAGGCTTCAGACTCTCGTCCCGGTTCCCCTCACGCCCTGCCTCGAGGTGTTCGCGGATTGCCGGCGGCAGGTCGACTCCGCTCGTCACGCGAACGGCGTCTACATAGGTCGTTGCATCCGCCGCGCAGGGCCCCGAGGCCAACGTGGAAAGATCGTCACCTGGCACGTCAGAGATGGCCAGCACGTGGATCTCCGAAGCCTGCGCTGCGGCGCGGGCCAATCTCCCACCGGACACGCGGGTGCAATGCTTGCGGAGGGTGTTGAGCGCTTCGATGTCGGCCCCGGCTTCCAGGAGCGCATAGGTGGCCGCCGCGACATCCGCAAGGTGCAGGCCTGGGAGGGGCGTACTGAGAAGTGACGAGGCGCCACCCGAGAGCAACAGGACGAAGGCTTCGTCCGGCATCGCCCGATTCGCAACGGCCAGGGCTTCGATTCCGGCGGCTTCGCTCCGTGCGTCAGGAACGGGATGGCCCGCCTCGGCGACGCGGCTCCCGAGGAATTCCAGGCCGTGACCATCCTTCGTTACGACGAAGCTCTCCCGAATCCGGTCTCCGCAGGCCGCTTCCAATGCTCGCGCCATCGGTGCGGCGGCTTTGCCCGCGGCGACGACGCGGAGCGGGCGAGCCGGCGCCAGACCCTCCGCCACCGCAGCAACGCATGCCTCGGGTTCCACGGCGGCCAAGGCGGCCCGGTGAATGCGAGCCAGGCGCTCGCGCGCCGGGGTCATCTTGCGCTCACGCTCCGCCGGCACTCGCGGCCGCCGGAGCGTCGGCACTCTCAGCCGCCGGAGCGTCGGCACTCTCAGCCGCCGGAGCGTCGGCACTCTCAGCCGCCGGAGCGTCGGCACTCTCAGCCGCCGGAGCGTCGGCACTCTCAGCCGCCGGAGCGTCGGCACTC
>JAAETT010000001.1 GCA_024228115.1 bacterium | reverse complement strand
CGGAACCTGCCAACGACTTTGAGACACCTGGGTTCTTGATTTAGTGAGCACCTCCTGGCTGTAGGCCCTCGGTCGCGGGCGGGTTGATGTAGACGGCTTCGGGCAAGGATGCCGGTTGGGGGCATCCTCGCGGGAAGCGCTCCGGGTGGCTGCGATAGACGTCGGTGAGGACCTTCTGGCGGTCGATCAAGAGGCCTTCGGCATGGCCGAAGTAGACATCGGCAGGCGTGAGCATGGCGATGCCCGCGTGCCGATGGTCATGGTTGTACCACGGAAAGAAGCTGCGGCAGTAGTCCGTGGCGTTTTCCTGGCCAGGGAATCGTCCCGGAAAGCCCGGGTGGTATTTCAGGGTCTTGAATTGCGCCTCGGAGAACGGGTTGTCGTCCGAGACGCGAGGTCGCGAGAGCGACCGGGTGACGCCGAGATCGGCGAGGAGCTGGGCCGTGCACTTGGCGGTCATCGGGGATCCGCGGTCCGAATGGAGAACCAGTTCATTGGGCTTCACCCCGTACTTTCGGTAGGTCTCTTCGATCAAGTTGCTGGCCAAGGTTGCGTTCTCGCGATCGGCGACCATCCATCCCACCGCATAACGACTGTAGAGATCGAGAATCACGTAGAGGTAGTAGTAGATCCACTTCTGCGGACCCAAGAGTTTCGTGATGTCCCAAGTCCAAACCTCGTTCGGTGCCGTCGCGATGAGCTCGGGCTTGGTGTAGATCGGGTGGCGTCGTTGATCGCGACGCTCCTTGCTCTCTCCTCCCTCGGCCAGGAGGCGGTACATCGTGCGCTCCGAGCATAGGTACTTCTTGTCGTCGAGCAGCGTCGCCACGATCTCTCCCGGCGATCGGTCGGCGAAGCGCGGCTCGTAGAGCACGGCGCGTACGGCCTCACGCTCCTCGGAGGACAACGCCCGGGCAGGGGTTTTTCGGGGCTGCTTCTGCCCGGTCACGGGCCTCGTTCGGCGGTAGAACGTCGCACGCGCTACGCCCAGGGCCCGACAGGCCGGGGCAATCCCGACCTGTCGGGCCAATCCCTGGGCTGCGTTCACGAGTTCTTCTCGCTCTCGAGGCTGAATCCCAGCAGCCCGGCAACTTTTTCCTGAACGTCCAGGATCGTGTGCGCCTTGTGCAGATCCTTCTCGAGGCGAGCCACCTTCGCTTCCAGCTCTCGGACCTTCGGGGCGAGCGGGTTGCGCTCCTTGGGCTTCGCACCGCGCTTCTTCGGCGTCAGTGCCACCAGGCTCCCTTCGCGTCGAGCCTTGCGCCAGTTCGCCAGGTGGGAGCTGTAGAGCCCCTCCCGTCGAAGAATCTGGCCCACTTCGCCGGGACTCTCGCACCCGTCTGCCTCTTCGAGGATTCGCAGCCGATAGGCCGCCGTGAACTGCCGCCGCTGCGGCTTCGCCACCACCTCCGCGTCCGGGGCGCGCCCGGCCTCTCGGGGGCCGGTTCCGGCGCTACGCGCCTCCACCGGCCCCCGAGAGGCCGGCTGAGGCGGATTCGTATCGTTGATCATCTTGAAACACCTTCCATCGCCCTACAGTAATTCTGGATGGGTCGGGTGTCTCATTGTTGTTGGCAGAGAGGGT